>NZ_JALJWF010000001.1:2835000-2912500 GCF_024168645.1 Pseudomonas sp. GGS8
GGCACCTTGCTGTCACCTGAGCGCGGTATGCTGGCGGCGCGCAAGCAGTGGCTGGCCGGGCATCTGCAAACCCGAGGCACGCTGGTGCTGGATGCGGGGGCGGTGACTGCGCTATCCCAGGGCAACAAAAGTTTGCTGCCGGTAGGTGTCAAGCTGGTCCAGGGTAGCTTCCGTCGCGGCGAAATGGTGGTCTGTGTGGCGCCGGACGGTCGTGAAATCGCCCGTGGCCTGGCTAACTACAGTGCTCTGGAAGCACAAAAAATCATCGGTCAGTCGTCTGAGGCGATTATCGGTCTGCTGGGTTACATGGCTGAGCCGGAACTGGTTCACCGCGATAACCTGATTCTGGTCTGAAGGAATACCTGAATGCGTGTGGCAAAAGGATTATTGGGCTTGTTGTTGATGATGCCGCTGCTGGCCTCGGCCGAGGAGATTGGCCAGGTGTCGACGGTGTTCAAGTTCGTCGGCCCGAACGACCGTATCGTTGTCGAGGCGTTTGATGATCCGAAAGTGGAGGGTGTGACCTGCTACCTGTCGCGCGCCAAGACGGGTGGCGTGAAAGGTGGCCTGGGGTTGGCCGAGGATCGCGCTGAGGCGTCTATTGCGTGTCGTCAGGTCGGGCCGATCAACTTCAAGGGTGAGCTCAAGGATGGCGAGGAGGTGTTCAAGGAGCGCACCTCGCTGGTGTTCAAGACCATGCAGGTGGTGCGATTCCTCGACAAGAAGCGCAATACGTTGGTGTATCTGGTCTATAGCGATCGCTTGATCGAGGGTAGTCCGCAGAATGCGGTGACAGCGATTCCGATTCTGCCGTGGACGCACGCTCAGTAATCTGGCGCAGATCCAATGTGGGAGCGGGCTTGCCCGCGATGAGGCCATAACATTCGGCATCTATGTTGATTGTTAGATTGCTATCGCGGGCAAGCTCGCTCCCACATTTTTTTGCGTATCACCTGCTAAATCGCAGGCAATAAAAAACCGACCCTGAGGTCGGTTTTTTAACGAGCGCGTCGCTTAGGCAGCAGCGGCAACGTTCAGGGCCTTGACGTGGCCATTCAGGCGGCTCTTATGACGAGCAGCTTTGTTCTTGTGGATGATGCCTTTATCGGCCATGCGGTCGATAACTGGCACGGCCAGAACGTAAGCAGCTTGAGCTTTAGCAGCGTCTTTTGCGTCGATGGCTTTAACTACATTCTTGATGTAGGTACGAACCATGGAACGCAGGCTGGCGTTGTGGCTGCGACGCTTCTCAGCCTGTTTTGCACGTTTTTTGGCGGAAGGTGTGTTGGCCACCGTCGAGCTCCTCGAAAGACTTTTTAGGAAATAGCAAACAAAATAGGCCGCGAATCATGCCGATGAGTTGATGTCTTGTCAAGGGCGGTTGAGACGATCCGCTAAGTGGCAGGTATAGAGCGCCGGGATATTTCTTTCCGGCGCGCGACCTGTAAACTCGCGAGCTTTGGCTCTGTGCTGTTGCGGCGCGGAGTATCGCATAAGTGGGCGCGTTGTTCGCCTGCTGTTTATCGACAGGCACAAACTCTTTCAATGAATCTGCTCAAATCGTTGGCCGCTGTCAGCTCTATCACGATGCTTTCCCGGGTGTTGGGGTTTGTTCGTGACACTCTAATCGCTCGTGCATTTGGCGCGGGAATGGCGACCGACGCCTTCTTTATCGCCTTCAAACTGCCCAATCTGCTGCGGCGAATCTTCGCCGAGGGGGCGTTTTCCCAGGCCTTTGTGCCGATTCTTGCCGAATACAAAAGCCAGAAGGGCGAGGAGGCGACGCGAACCTTCATTGCCTACGTCTCAGGCCTGTTGACGCTGGTGCTGGCGCTGGTCACTGCGTTGGGTATGCTCGCCGCCCCTTGGGTCATCTGGGCCACGGCACCGGGATTCGTCGATTCTCCGGAAAAATTCCGGCTGACCACCGATCTGTTGCGGGTCACTTTTCCTTATATATTGCTGATCTCCCTGTCTTCATTGGCCGGGGCGATCCTCAACACCTGGAACCGCTTCTCGGTGCCCGCCTTCGTGCCGACCCTGCTCAATGTCAGCATGATCATCTTTGCGGTGTTCCTGACGCCGTACTTCGATCCGCCAGTGATGGCGCTGGGCTGGGCCGTGCTGGTGGGCGGGCTGGCACAGTTGCTGTTTCAACTGCCGCACTTGAAAAAAATCGGCATGCTGGTATTGCCGCGCCTGAGTCTGCGCGATAGCGGTGTCTGGCGGGTGATGAAGCAGATGCTGCCCGCGATCATCGGGGTTTCGGTGAGTCAGATTTCGCTGATCATCAACACTATTTTTGCTTCGTTTCTGGTGGCCGGTTCCGTGTCCTGGATGTATTACGCTGACCGCCTGATGGAATTGCCATCCGGCGTGCTGGGTGTGGCGCTGGGCACGATTCTGTTGCCGACCCTGGCCAAGACCTACGCCAGTCAGGATCGCCACGAATACTCGCGGATCCTCGATTGGGGGCTGCGCCTGTGTTTCATGCTGGTGTTGCCGTGCTCCCTGGCGCTGGGGATTCTGGCGGAGCCGCTGACGGCTTCGCTGTTTCAGTATGGCCAGTTCAGCGCTTTCGATGCGGCCATGACTCAACGCGCGTTGATCGCTTATTCCGTCGGTTTGCTGGGGATTATCGTGATTAAAGTGCTGGCACCAGGCTTCTATGCGCAACAGAACATCCGCACCCCGGTAAAAATCGCGATTTTCACCCTGATCGTCACTCAGCTGTTCAACCTGGTGCTGATCGGTCCGCTGGCTCACGCTGGCCTGGCCCTGGCCATCAGTGCGGGTGCCTGCATTAACGCCGGGCTGCTGTTCTATCAACTGCGCAAGCAGCAGATGTATCAGCCGCAACCGGGTTGGGCGAAATTCGGGTTCAAGTTGCTGGTGGCGGTAGCGGTGATGTCTGCAGTATTGCTGGGTGCTATGCACTTTATGCCGGCCTGGGGGCAGGGGCCTATGCTTGAGCGGCTGCTGCGTCTGGGTGCATTGGTAATCGCAGGCGTCGTGGCGTATTTCGGCATGTTGCTGTTGATGGGCTTCCGTTTGCGCGACTTCAATCGCAAGGCCTTGAGCTGAAGACGTTATCTCGATAATCATGGGCGAACCGGCAGTTTTGTCGGTTCGATCACTTTGGGTTACGGTGTTGCCTGTCGTCGGCCGCCGGGTGTGGTTATAATCGACCACTTTATGAGCAAGAAGCGCGTTATGCAGCTGGTTCGAGGCCTCCACAACCTGCGCCCCCAGCATCGGGGCTGTGTCGCCACTATTGGCAACTTTGACGGTGTTCACCGTGGTCACCAGGCTATCCTGGTCCGGCTGCGGGAGCGTGCGCTCGAGTTGGGCGTGCCCAGCTGCGTGGTGATTTTTGAGCCGCAGCCGCGGGAGTTCTTCGCTCCGGACACCGCCCCGGCCCGTCTGGCCCGCCTGCGGGACAAACTGCAGCTGCTGGCCGAAGAGGGTGTCGACCGGGTGTTGTGCCTGGCTTTCAACCATCGCCTGAGCAAACTCAGCGCCAGAGAATTCGTCGATACTATTCTGGTGGACGGCCTCGGTGTGCAGCATCTGGAAGTCGGTGACGATTTCCGTTTCGGTTGTGACCGGCTGGGGGATTTCGATTACCTGCAACAAGCCGGCGTCCTTCAGGGCTTTACCGTCGAAGCGGCGCAGACCGTCGAGCTGGACGGCATTCGTGTCAGCAGTACTCAGGTCCGCAATGCTCTGGCCGCTGCCGATTTCGCCTTGGCCGAGCAACTGCTCGGTCGCCCGTACCGGATTGCCGGTCGGGTCCTGCATGGCCAGAAGCTGGCGCGCCAGTTGGGTACGCCCACGGCCAACGTGCAACTCAAGCGTCGTCGTGTGCCGTTGAGCGGGGTTTACCTGGTCAGCGTCGACATCGATGGCAAGACCTGGCCAGGCGTCGCCAATATCGGTGTGCGGCCAACGGTCGAAGGGGATGGCAAAGCCCACCTCGAAGTGCATCTTTTAGATTTTGCCGGCGATCTGTATGACCGGCGTTTGACGGTGGTTTTCCACCACAAGCTGCGTGAAGAGCAGCGTTTCGCCTCTCTGGAGGCGCTTAAGACGGCGATCAATGCGGATATCGCCGCCGCCCGTGCCCTGTCGCACCTAGCGCCAATCGCTAATGAAGAGCCTTAAATGACCGACTATAAAGCCACGCTAAACCTTCCGGACACCGCCTTCCCAATGAAGGCCGGCCTGCCTCAGCGCGAACCGCAGATTCTGCAGCGCTGGGACAGCATTGGCCTGTACGGTAAGTTGCGCGAGATTGGCAAGGATCGTCCGAAGTTCGTACTGCACGACGGTCCTCCGTACGCCAACGGCACGATTCATATCGGTCATGCACTGAACAAGATTCTCAAGGACATGATCATTCGCTCGAAAACCCTGTCGGGTTTCGACGCACCTTATGTTCCGGGCTGGGACTGCCACGGTCTGCCGATCGAGCACAAAGTCGAAGTGACCCACGGCAAGAACCTGGGCGCCGACAAGACCCGCGAACTGTGCCGTGCCTACGCCACCGAGCAGATCGAAGGCCAGAAGTCCGAATTCATCCGTCTGGGCGTGTTGGGCGATTTCGCCAACCCGTACAAGACCATGGACTTCAAAAACGAGGCCGGTGAAATCCGCGCCTTGGCGGAAATCGTCAAGGGAGGCTTCGTGTTCAAGGGCCTGAAACCGGTGAACTGGTGTTTTGACTGCGGTTCGGCCCTGGCTGAAGCGGAAGTCGAGTACGAGAATAAAAAATCTGCGACCATCGATGTGGCGTTCCCGATTGCCGAAGAAGCCAAGCTGGCGGCTGCATTCGGTCTGCCGTCGCTGGCCAAGCCTGCTTCGATCGTGATCTGGACCACCACCCCGTGGACCATCCCGGCCAACCAGGCGCTGAACGTTCACCCGGAATTCAACTATGCCCTGGTCGATGTCGGCGACAAGCTGCTGGTGCTGGCTGAAGAGCTGGTCGAGTCGTGCCTGACCCGTTACAGCCTGGAAGGCTCGGTCATCGCGACCACCACCGGTAAAGCGCTGGAGCTGATCAACTTCCGTCACCCGTTCTATGATCGCCTGTCGCCGGTTTACCTGGCCGAGTACGTTGAACTGGGCGCCGGTACGGGTGTGGTTCACTCCTCGCCAGCCTACGGCGTGGACGACTTCGTGACCTGCAAGAAGTACGGCATGGTCAACGACGACATCATCAATCCGGTACAAAGCAACGGCGTTTACGTACCGTCGCTGGAGTTCTTCGGCGGCCAGTTCATCTGGAAAGCCAACCCGGCCATCGTCGACAAACTGACCGAAGTCGGCGCGCTGCTGCACACCACCACCATCGAACACAGCTACATGCACTGCTGGCGTCACAAGACCCCGCTGATCTACCGCGCCACCGCGCAGTGGTTCATCGGCATGGACAAAGAGCCTGCGACCGGCGACACCCTGCGCAAGCGGGCGATCAAAGCCATCGAAGACACCAAGTTCGTCCCGGCCTGGGGCCAGGCACGCCTGCACTCGATGATCGCCAACCGTCCGGACTGGTGCATCTCCCGTCAGCGTAACTGGGGTGTGCCGATCCCGTTCTTCCTGAACAAGGAAAGCGGCGAACTGCACCCACGCACCGTCGAACTGATGGAAATCGTCGCCCAGCGCGTCGAAGTCGAAGGCATCGAAGCCTGGTTCAAGATGGACGCCGCCGAGTTGCTCGGTGACGAAGCGCCGTTGTACGACAAGATCAGTGACACCCTGGACGTCTGGTTCGACTCGGGCACCACGCACTGGCACGTCCTGCGCGGTTCACACCCGATGGGTCACGAAACCGGCCCACGTGCCGACCTGTATCTGGAAGGCTCGGACCAGCACCGCGGCTGGTTCCACTCCTCGTTGCTGACCGGTTGCGCCATCGACGACCACGCGCCGTACCGCGAACTGCTGACCCACGGTTTCACCGTCGACGAATCCGGTCGCAAGATGTCCAAGTCCCTGGGCAACGTGATCGCGCCGCAGAAGGTCAACGACACCCTGGGCGCCGACATCATGCGTCTGTGGGTAGCTTCTACCGACTATTCGGGTGAAATGGCGGTTTCCGAGCAGATCCTGCAACGCAGTGCGGACGCTTACCGGCGCATCCGTAACACCGCGCGTTTCCTGCTTTCCAACCTGACCGGTTTCAACCCGGCCACCGACATCCTGCCGGCCGAAGAAATGCTCGCCCTGGACCGTTGGGCCGTGGACCGCACCCTGTTGCTGCAACGCGAGCTGCAGGAGCACTACGGCGAATACCGCTTCTGGAACGTCTACTCCAAGATCCACAACTTCTGCGTGCAGGAGTTGGGCGGTTTCTACCTGGACATCATCAAGGACCGTCAGTACACCACTGGCGCCGACAGCAAGGCCCGTCGTTCGTGCCAGACCGCGCTGTTCCACATCAGCGAAGCGCTGGTGCGCTGGATCGCGCCGATCCTGGCGTTCACCGCCGACGAGCTGTGGCAGTACCTGCCGGGCGAGCGTAACGAGTCTGTGATGCTCAACACCTGGTACGAAGGCCTGACCGAATTGCCGGAAGGCTTCGAGCTGGATCGCGCTTACTGGGAGCGGATCATGGCGGTCAAGGTTGCGGTCAACAAGGAAATGGAAATCCAGCGTGCGGCGAAGGCCGTCGGTGGCAACCTGCAAGCCGAAGTGACGCTGTTCGCCGAAGACGCGCTGAGCGCCGACCTGGCCAAGCTGAGCAACGAACTGCGCTTCGTACTGATTACCTCGACCGCCACCGTTGCGCCTTTTGTTCAGGCGCCAGCGGACGCGGTAGTCACCGAAGTCAGCGGCCTGAAGCTCAAAGTGGTCAAGTCCGGTTTCGCCAAGTGCGCCCGTTGCTGGCACTGCCGTGAAGACGTCGGCGTGAACCCGGAGCATCCGGAAATCTGCGGTCGTTGCGTCGACAACATCAGCGGCGCGGGCGAGGTTCGTCACTATGCCTAATGCCGTTGGCCGTTTCGGACGGCTGAGCTGGCTCTGGTTGAGTTTGCTGGTCCTGGTCATCGACCAGGCCAGCAAGTTCTACTTCGAAAGCTCGCTGAGCATGTACCAGCAAATCGTGGTGATCCCCGATCTGTTCAGCTGGACCCTGGCCTACAACACGGGCGCGGCATTCAGCTTCCTGGCCGACAGCTCGGGCTGGCAGCGCTGGCTGTTCGCCCTGATCGCGGTGGTGGTCAGCGCGGTGCTGGTGATCTGGCTCAAGCGCCTGGGGCGCAACGAAACCTGGCTGGCGATCGCTTTGGCGCTGGTGCTGGGTGGCGCGCTGGGCAATCTGTACGACCGCATTGCCCTAGGCCATGTGATCGATTTCATTCTGGTGCACTGGCAGAACCGCTGGTACTTCCCGGCGTTCAACTTTGCTGACAGTGCCATTTCTGTCGGTGCCGTGATGCTTGCGCTGGATATGTTCAAAAGTAAGAAGACCGGAGAAACCGTTCATGACTGAACAGGTATTGGCTGAACAACGTATCGGCCAGAACACGGAAGTCACCTTGCACTTTGCATTGCGCCTGGAGAATGGCGACACCGTCGACAGCACCTTCGACAAAGCCCCGGCGACCTTCAAGGTCGGCGACGGCAACCTGTTGCCAGGCTTCGAAGCCGCGCTGTTCGGCTTCAAGGCCGGCGATAAACGCAGCCTGTCCATCGAGCCGGAAAACGCCTTTGGCCAGCCTAACCCGCAAAACGTGCAGATCATCCCGCGTTCGCAGTTCCAGGACATGGATCTGTCGCCAGGATTGTTGGTGATCTTCAACGATGCCGCCAATACCGAGCTGCCAGGCGTAGTGAAGGAATTCGATGACGCGCAAGTGACCATCGACTTCAACCACCCGCTCGCCGGTAAAACCTTGACCTTTGACGTCGAGATCATCAACGTCAAAGCGCTGTAACGTTGTGGAAGCGAGCCTTTGTGGCGAGGGGGCTTGCCCCCGTTGGGGTGCGAAGCGCCCCTGAAACCAGCCACCGCTATCTTGAATGAGAAAGCGGTGACCGGTTTACGATTGCTGCGCAATCGAACGGGGCGATGCGGCGTTCCGACAAGCCCCCTCGCCACAGCAGGCTCGCTCCCACAGTTGGTTTTTCACTGTTTTCGCTATTTCTTGCGCGCAAGACACGAGGCACAGCATGCAAATCAAACTCGCCAACCCCCGTGGCTTCTGCGCCGGTGTGGACCGGGCAATCGAAATCGTCAACCGCGCCCTGGAAGTCTTCGGGCCGCCGATCTATGTGCGCCACGAAGTGGTCCACAATAAATTCGTCGTCGAAGACCTGCGCGCCCGCGGGGCGATCTTCGTCGAGGAACTGGATCAGGTGCCTGACGACGTGATCGTGATCTTCAGCGCCCACGGCGTTTCCCAGGCCGTGCGTACCGAAGCCACAGGCCGTGGTCTGAAGGTGTTCGACGCGACCTGCCCGCTGGTGACCAAGGTGCACATCGAAGTCGCCCGTTACAGCCGTGACGGTCGTGAATGCATCCTCATCGGTCATGCCGGCCACCCGGAAGTCGAAGGCACCATGGGCCAATACGATGGCAGCAATGGTGGCGCGATCTATCTGGTAGAAGACGAAAAAGATGTCGCCGCGTTGCAGGTGAACAACCCTGAAAAGCTGGCTTTCGTTACCCAGACCACGCTGTCCATGGACGATACCAGCCGCGTGATCGACGCCCTGCGTACACGTTTCCCGGCGATCGGTGGTCCGCGCAAGGACGACATCTGCTACGCCACGCAAAACCGTCAGGACGCCGTCAAGCAACTGGCGGACGAGTGTGATGTGGTGCTGGTAGTCGGCAGCCCGAACAGCTCCAACTCCAATCGTCTGCGTGAACTGGCCGAACGCATGGCCACCCCGGCCTATCTGATCGATGGCGCGGAAGACCTGCAAAAGAGCTGGTTCGACGGTGTCGAGCGTATTGGTATCACTGCCGGTGCCTCCGCTCCGGAAGTGCTGGTACGTGGCGTGATCCAGCAATTGCAGGCCTGGGGTGCCACGGGTGCCGATGAACTGGCCGGTCGCGAGGAGAACATCACCTTCTCCATGCCTAAAGAGCTGCGCGTGCGTTCGCTGCTGTAATACTTTTTGCTTTACGACACAGCGCCTGCTCAATCTTATGGTTGTCCAGGCGCACTCGACCACTTCGTGCCAGCACAATCTGGAGCCGGCTGACCGGCTCGCGAGCCGAACAAATATGTAGTGTCCCTGCCTGAAATGCCCGATCGGGCATCAGCGGTTGGCCCAGACTGCTGAAACGTACGAAGCGCCTGACCCACCAATTGCCGACAATCGGCGTCCGCGCATCACTCGCGCGCTCGACCAGTAGCGGATTGCTGCTGTCCTCTGGCCCTTTGCCGCTGATGTCCAGAATGATCCGCCAGCCCTGGCTCCAATCGCCGTTGATGCCATGAATGACCACGCTCTGGTTGCGGGTGATTGCCAGGGTTCTGGCGTGCCGGATCCCGCTGATCAGCGACTCGGCCGCCTGCTCCCGCTGATTTGATTCTGTCAGCGCTGCGAGTGCCGGGCTGACCAGTTGCAGAACAATCCCGACAATTGTCAGTCCCATGAGCAGTCCGATCAGGCTGAAACCTTGCTGACGCATGTCATCTCCCTCCCTGGAGTACTGCGGCCCGCGCGATCCTTGCGCGAGTAATGGCAAAACAACCGTACATTCGCCGGTCGAATGTTCTAGCGTGTAGAAGCAGGTATAGCCGACGGCAACGGAGGGCATCGATGGATCATCGTACAAAAGGTTTCACGCTGATCGAGCTGCTGGTCACGCTCGCGGTGTTTCTGATCCTGATCACCCTGGCCGTGCCAGCGTTTACCCGCTCGGTGCAAAGCAACAAGGCCGACACCGAGGTCGGCGACTTGCAACGGGCACTCACTTACGCGCGGCTCGAGGCGATTGATCGGGGCTTCACCACCCGGGTTCGTCCGACGGCCGGCGGCAGTGTCTGGACCGGCGAGCTGAGCGTTTATGACGGCACTGGCAATCCGGCCAATGTATTGCGGGTTGTTCCAGCGATGAGCAGCGGAGCAACTCTGACGCTAACCTCAGGAGTGACCGCGATTGATTTCAACAATCTCGGCGGTTTGGCGGCACCGTCCACGGCGGTGGTGATCAGTTATGTACTGGGGGCGCAAAGCAGGACGCTGAATGTGTGTTTGAACGGACGAATTCTATTGGGTGGAAGTTGCGGATGAGGGGTTGGAGCAAGCGTGCACAGGAGGGCATGACGCTGATCGAGGTATTGGTCGCGTTGTTGGTGCTGGCTGTGGGTCTGTTGGGCGCGGCGGCGATTCAGCTCAATGCGCTGAAGTACACCGACAGCTCGCGAATGACCAGCCAGGCGAGTTTTATCGCCTACGACATGATGGACCGCATTCGCGCCAACTCCGGCGCCGATTACACCGTCACGCCACCGACCTCGGGCAACCTGAGCGTGGCCCGGGATCAGGACCTCTACGACTTCACCACCAATATCGTCAATTTCGGCGGCGCCACGGCCACCGGCAGCATCGTCCGCAACCAGCGGGTGTACACCATCACCATTACCTGGGACGACTCGCGGGCCGCCAACACCGTCGATTCACGCCGCAGTTTCGTCCTCAGCAGTCGTGCCACCGTTGATCCGGTGACGACACCATGACCAGAGCCAGCAAAGGTTTTGGCCTGATCGAATTGCTGATCGCCCTGGCCTTGAGCCTGATCGTGGTTCTGGGCGTGGCGCAGATTTTCATCGCTGCCAAGAACACCTATGTCAGTCAGAGCACTGCCGCTGGCATGCAGGAAGATGCACGGTTCGTCCTGAGCAAGATGATTCAGGAAATCCGCATGGTCGGCATGTTCGGTTGCCTGGGTACGATTACCGATGCCAGCTCGGCTGGGGATTTCAATGCCAGCCGGCTCACACCGATCAGTTGGGACAATGCCACCCTCAAATTGACCCTGGTCACGGCAGATGTCGGCGGCAGTGGCGGGGTGCCGACCTGGACCGTGCTTTCCGATTGCCGCAACGCGGCGACGGCCTACACCGGTTTACGCACGCCGACGTCGGGGCAGTTGGCGTTTCCGGTCCGACGGCTGATCTACAGCTTCAGCAACAACCAACTGCTGATGGGCACTGGCAGCGGCACACCGACTCAGGCGGTGCTTATCAATAATGTCAGTGCCTTCGGCGTGAGCTTCGGCCTCGCCAGTTCGGCCACGGATACGTCCGCCTCCACCTACAGCAGCAATCCGTCCGATCCGGCGCGAATCCGCAGTGTGCGGCTGACGCTGACCCTCACCGATCCGAACAACCGGGTACGCAATCAAACCTTCAACGTGGTTGCCGCCTTGCGCAACCGGTTGCCATGAGGGACGGGCCGATGAATCGTGCGCCCATGATCTCTCACGCCCAGCGCGGCATGGCGCTGTTGGTCAGCCTGGTGTTTCTCCTGGTGCTGACGTTGATCGGTCTCTCGTCGATGCAGAGCGCCACGTTGCAGGAGAAAATGACCAGCAGCGTAATCCTGCGCAACCAATCGTTCCAGGGCGCGGAAGCGGCGTTGCGCGTCGGCGAAAGCGCGGTGCAACTGAACGCCTACTCATTGCCGGTCTGCAGTGGCACCAGCCAGTGCGCGCCGCCGGCCGAGGCGTCGGTCATCACCGCCGCCGGGTTCAACTCCACCTCGGGGGTGACCTGGATCGCCTCCGGTAGCGGCTTTTACGGAGTGCAGAACATCGGCACTACCCTGACAGCCGTGAACGTGCCTAGCAGCATGTCGGCAACACTTTACCGGGTGACCGCCGTGGGCATCGTGGGCAACTCGCGCAGTGTGGTGGAGAGTATCTATGCGAAGTACTGAGGCCCGCACAGGTTGGCGCCGTTGGTTGTTGCAGCTGTTCTGCGGCGCGGCCTTGAGCCTTTATCTGGCCGCGCCGACCTACGCCTTCACGCCCTCGGATTCGCCGCTGTTGAGCGCCGCCGCCGTGTCTCCCAATGTGATGCTGTTGCTCGATGACTCGGGGAGTATGAACAACATTATCTGGGCGGCCGGCTTCGACCCGACGGTCGCACGCACCCCGGTGACGATTTGCCTCTCCAATGGTTCGTGCAACAAAGGCCGGGACTTGGACATGACAGATGGCAATATTCCCTTGTCGAGTTTGACTCATGGAACATGCTCAAAGGCCGGATGGTACGGTTTTTATAAAAACAGCTCTTCCGGTCTGGAGTCGCTTTGCCTCAAGCTTCCCGATCCGGTGGGGAGCGAAGACACTCTTTATACGGCGAATTACCTGTCGTATCTGATAAGCCTGGCCAACAACTCCGATCGGGACTTCACCGACGGCTCGATCCCCAACGATTACCGGATGAACGTGGCGCGCAACGTTTCCAAGACGTTGGTGGCCAGTAACCGTTCGCTGCGCATCGGCCTGTCCACGTTCAACCTGGCAGTTGGCAACCATAAGAATGACGGCGGTTACATCGCCCGCTCGATCAGCGATTTGTTGTCGGTCAGCGGCACTGTGACCCAGGCTCAGGCCGATACCAATTACAACGCATTGCTCGCCGGGATCGATGACCTGAGTGCGGAGGCCAATGCGCCGCTGGCTGAAGCCTATTACGAGATCACCCGCTATTTCCGTGGCATGGCGCCATACAACAACTCGACGCCCGACACCTATACCAGTCCGATTCAGTATCGCTGCCAGAGAAATTACGGCGTGGTAATCACCAGTGGTCTGCCGACCTTCGACCATACTTTTCCGACCGACGATCCGTTGGGTGGCAACCGGTTACCGAACTGGGACGGGATCAGCAGTAACGATGGTACCGACCCCTTAGGCGATGATGAGGGCGACACCCTGTACCTGGATGACATTGCAAAGTTCGCCTTCGACATCGACATGCGCTCCACGGGAACCGATGCCACTGGCAAAAGCTGGAACGCCCTGGATTTTCCCAGGCAGTACATGAACACCTATACCGTGGGTTTTACCGCTGCAAATCAGATGTTGGTGGATGCCGCGAGCTATGGGCAGGGCAAGTATTACCAGGCGACCGACAGTGCGGGGCTTAACAATGCACTGTCTGCCGCCCTGAGCGACATCACTTCCAAGGCCGGCTCAGGTGGCAGTGGCGTGGCCAGCGGCACGACCCTGACCAGCGACTCGAGCTATTTCCAGACCAGTTACGATCCCAAGGACTGGCGGGGTACGATCAAGTCCTTCGGCTTCACATCGGCGGGCGCGGTTAACACCGCCGCCGTGCTGTGGACGACCGACACCACCATCGTGCCCGGTGCCACCGCGCCGACCTACCAGTCCTGGAACACCCAGACCAACGCCGCGGTTACCCTGGCCTACAGCAATTTCTCTGCGGCGCAGCAGACCGCGCTCAACCAGGGGCTGCCCACTGGCATCAACGGCAACGATTTGGTGGAGTGGAGTAAGGGCATCAACAAAACCGGGTTGAAAGTGCGTAGCGTATTACTCGGCGACATCATCAATTCGCCACTCGTGCTAGCCGCACCCACGGACAAAACCGCGTCCGATCTGGTGGCAGACACCAGCTATAGCACCTACCTGACCACCAAAGCCGCCAACATGAATGCCAGCCTGGTGGTGAATGCCAACGACGGGTTTGTAAACGTCATCAACTCGGCCAACGGTGTCAGACGTTATGCCTACATGCCCTCCAGCGTGCTGCCATCGCTGAACGACATCGCTGACCCCACTTACATCAACGGTGTGAGCCACAAGTTTCTGGTCGACGGCCAGGTCGGCGTGTTCGATACCCAGCTCAACGGCGCGTGGAAAACCTTGGCGATTGGCGGAACGGGGGCGGGTGGCAAAACCTTCTATGCGCTGCAATTGTTCGACGCATCGGCCGGTAATGAGACTAAGGCGCTGTGGGAAATCAGTGCACCGGCCACGGCCAACACGGCGAACGTTTTCAATGATCTGGGTTATGCCTACGCGCGTCCCGAGGTGGCACGCTTGGCCGATGGTCGCTGGGCCGCGTTTATCTCCAATGGTTATGGCAGCAACTCCGGGGTGGCAGCGTTGTATGTGGTGGATATTCGCGACGGCTCGCTGATCAAGAAAATCGTGGTCGACAGTACCGAAACCACCAACGGCCTGTCCTCGGTGAAGCTCAGGGTCAACTCCCAGAATGTGGTGCAGGCTGCCTATGGGGGCGATCTGAAAGGGCGGTTGTGGAAGTTCGATTTGAGTGGCACCACCGCTGACACCTGGGGCGTGGCGTTTTCCGGCAAACCGTTGTTCACCACCGCAGGCGGCGCGACCCAGCCGATTACTGCGCAACCATTGCTGGCCGATCATGCGTCGGGTGGCAAGGAAGTGTTTTTCGGCACCGGCAAATTCAATGAGGTCGCCGACAAGACCAACAAGGATCTACAGGCGTTCTACGCGGTATGGGATGCCGAGGGGGGCGCGGGGCAAATAACCGTTTCCAGTTTGCAGGCGCAGGCAGTGACCGGCGTGTTTTCTGGCAGCACCGGGCAATTCATTACCACCAGCCAGAACGAGGTGACCTACCCGGCCGAGAAAGGCTGGTACTTACCCCTGGTGTACAACAGTGTGCTGACGGGGGAGCGGGTGATCAATCAGGCCAGGCTGGTGTCGGAGCGAATCGTTTTTACCACGCTCAGTGTGGATACCGCGGACCCCTGTGCCAGCTTCGGTGCCGGCAAACTGGTCGAACTCGATGCGTTCAGCGGTAAGATGCTCAATTACGCAGTAATCGACACCAATGCCGACGGGGTGGTCGACGGCAACGACACGATTTCCAGCGGGGTGATCTTCACCGGTGGTATCCCGACCCTGAACGCAGTGGTCAATGACGCAACCCGCAAGATTGTGAACGACTCCGGTGGTGGCGTGACCACGCTGGTGGAAAAATCCGGTGGCGGCAGCGGCCGTCGCATCATGTGGCGACAAATACAGTAAGTGAGAGTGAGGCATGCGCAGATCCAACCGAGGTTTTACCCTGATCGAAATCATGATCGTGATCGCGATCATCGGGATCGTCATCACCATTGGTTACCCGAGCCTTACCGAGTACGTAAAAAAGGGCCGTCGCACTGAAGTGGCCGGGTTGCTTTCCGAGCAGGCGCAGATCCTCGAGCGTTTCTATTCGAAGAATAATGTCTACACCAATGCCACCGGTCTGAGCACCGGCAATGACTTCTACACCATCACCCCGACCCTGACCGACCAGACCTTCCTGCTGACGGCAACACGCAAGGCCGGTTCGACCATGGCGAGCGACAAGTGCGGTGATTTCACCCTCACCAATACCGGTGTCAGAAGCATGGTCAATGCCGCGTCCGGCCTGGCCACAAAGGATTGCTGGGGGCGCTGAGTTCCTTTTTCGGGCGCCTTTTGCGCCCTCTGTCTATTGAACGGTTGGATCAGAACATGAGCAGTCAACAGCAAGTTGTGATTGTCGGTGGCGGGGTGATTGGCCTGCTGACGGCATTCAATCTCGCGTCCGAAGTGCAGAGCGTGGTGCTGCTGGACCGCTCGAACGTCGGTCAGGAATCCTCCTGGGCCGGTGGCGGGATCGTTTCGCCGCTCTACCCGTGGCGCTACAGCCCGGCGGTCACTGCACTGGCTCATTGGTCCCAAGATTTTTATCCACAGCTGGCTCAGCGTTTGTTCGCTGCCACCGGTGTCGATCCTGAAGTGCACACCACGGGATTGTACTGGCTGGACCTGGATGACGAGGCCGAAGCACTCGCCTGGGCCGAACGGGAGAATCGTCCGTTACGGGCTGTGGATATCTCGGCGGCGCACGATGCGGTGCCGGTATTGGGCGCCGGTTTTTCGCGGGCGATCTACATGGCTGATGTGGCCAATGTGCGTAATCCACGGCTGGTGAAATCCCTCAAGGCCGCCTTGCTGGCGCTGCCGAACGTGACCATTCATGAGCAATGTGAGGTCAGCGAATTTATCCGGGAAGGTTCTGTGGTGGTCGGGGTACAGACCTCGCTGGGGGCCATTCGGGGTGATGAGGTGGTTTTGACGGCGGGGGCCTGGAGCGGTGACTTGTTGAAAAAACTGGACTTGGAGCTGCCGGTCGAGCCGGTCAAGGGCCAGATGATTCTCTACAAGTGCGCAGCGGACTTCCTTCCGAGCATGGTCCTGGCCAAGGGGCGTTATGCCATCCCCCGGCGCGACGGGCACATTCTGATCGGCAGTACGCTGGAGCATGAGGGCTTCGACAAGACGCCAACCGACACGGCGCTGGAAAGCCTGAAGGCATCGGCGGTGGAGTTGATTCCGGCGTTGGCGGATGCCGAGGTGGTGGGGCATTGGGCGGGGTTGCGGCCTGGGTCGCCCGAAGGGATCCCTTATATCGGTCGGGTGCCGGGATATGACGGGCTCTGGCTCAACTGCGGGCATTACCGTAACGGGCTGGTACTGGCGCCGGCGTCGTGTCAGTTATTTGCCGATGTGATGTTGGGTAGGGCGCCGATTATCGACCCTGCGCCGTATGCGCCAGTCGGACGTATATGAGCGCACATTCTTTGTCGTTGATCAGATCGCCCTCGCGGGCAAGCCTTCAATCCAAACCCAATTTCTTCAGCCTGTAACGCATCGACCGAAACGACAGATTCAAGCGCTGAGCCGCTGCCGTGCGGTTCCAGCGGGTTTCTTCCAGGGCCTGGAGGATGAGTTTGCGTTCGACGTTTTCCAGATAGGCTTCCAGGTTGTCGATTTGCGTCAAGTCCGGCACGCCGCTGTCCGGGTTGCAGTTGCCTTCGGCCAGACGCAGATCGCTGGTTTCAATCTGTTTGTTTTCACACAAGGTGTGGGCTCGCTCAAGCATGTTCTCCAATTCCCGCACATTTCCTGGAAAACGATAGTTTTTCAGCGCTTCCAGGGCTTGCGGGTGGAGTTTTGCGGCGGGTTGGCCAGTGGCGGCCGCCAGTCGCTTGAGCATATTGTTGGCCAGAAGCTCAATGTCGTCGCGGCGTTCGCGCAAGGGCGGCACTCGCAGCTCGATCACGTTCAGGCGGTAGTACAAGTCCTGACGAAAGCGTTCGGCGGCGACTTCGGCATTGAGGTCTTTGTGGGTGGCGCAGAGGATGCGTACATCAACCACGGTTTCTTGCTGGCCACCGATGCTGCGAACGGCTTTCTCCTGTATCGCTCGCAGCAGTTTGACTTGCATCGCCAGCGGCAGGTCAGCCACTTCGTCGAGAAACAAAGTGCCGCCATGGGCGGCCTGGAACAACCCGGGTTTGTCTTCGATGGCGCCGCTGAAACTGCCTTTGCGATGGCCGAAAAACTCGCTTTCCATCAATTCCGACGGGATTGCCCCACAGTTCACCGGGACGAACGGTCGGTTGGAGCGCGGGCCTTGGTCATGGATCAGTCGAGCGACCAGTTCCTTGCCGCTGCCGGACTCGCCGCTGATGTATACCGGGGCCTGGCTGCGGGCCAGTTTGTCGATTTGTTTGCGCAGGCTGCGCATTGGCAGTGAGTCGCCCAGCAGCCGACGGTCGATGGCGCAGTTCGTGCCGCCTGGCGCTGGCAAACTCAGGGCGCTGATGACCAGTTCGCGCAGGCGGGTGAGGTCGACCGGTTTGGTCAGGAAGTCGAAAGCGCCGGCCTTGAGGGCATTAATAGCGGTCTCCAGGCTGCCGTAGGCGGTGATCATCGCCACTGGCACTTGCGCATAGCGTTGCTGGATGTGTTGTACCAGCGCCAGACCGGTGCCGTCAGGCAGGCGCATGTCGGTCAGGCACAGGTCGAACGTATCCCGTGCCAGTAGCGCCTGCGCTTCTGCGAGGTTGCGTGCGCTGAAGGTGTCGAGTTTCATCCGTCCCAGGGTGATTTCCAGGAGTTCGCGGATATCCGGCTCGTCGTCGACGATCAGGATTTTTTGCCGTGGGCTCGTGTTCAACTTTGTTTCCGTCCGTGAGCAAAGGTGATGCGAAAGCAGCCGCCGCCTTGGCGTGGTTTGAAGTCTAGGCGGGCTTGATTGCTTTCGCACAGCTCACGGGACAGATAAAGCCCCAGGCCAGTACCCTGGCTGCTGGTGGTGAAGAACGGTTCGAACAAGTGCGTGCGCTGGTCCGACTCGACGCCGGGGCCATCATCGAGGACTTCCAGGGTCGGCAACTGGCTGTCCGGGTCGACAAACAACTCAAGCCAGGCCTGCGTCTGATCATGTTTCAGGGCGCTATGGCGCCAGGCGTTGCGCAACAGGTTATCGAGAATCTGGGTCAGCTGATTCGGATCCATCAGGGTTTTGAAGTCTCCCAAGCCGATGCGCAGGTGAATCTGCTGACGTTCGTTCGACCCCTCGCGGGTTTCGGCGACGAAATGCTCCAGCCACGGCTTCAAATCCAGCCGTTGCGGCACGGTTTGCTGACGACGGGACAATTGCAGGACGTTTTCGATTACCCGATTCATGCGCTGAGAGTGGTCTTGAATAATCTGCGTCAGACGCCGGTCCGCACCGTTCAGTTCCTCGGATTCCTGCAGTAACTGCGCGGCATGACTAATGGCGCCCAGTGGATTGCGGATCTCATGGGCAATCCCGGCGGTCAGGCGACCGAGGGCGGCAAGTTTCAGTTGTTGGGCCTGTTGGGCGATTTGGGCAAGGTCTTCGAGAAAAACCAGCGTCTGGTGGTGCGGGCTTTGGTCCAGGGCAATGAAGCTTGGTTGCAGCTCGAGGCCGTTGTTGGTGATCTTCAGGCTTTGCGGGCGCAGTGTTGGATTGTTGAGCCATAGTTGGAGTCGATCGACCAACGGTATCGAGTAATCGTCGATCAACTGGCCGTCCAGTTTTTCCTGCCCCAGCAAGGTCAAGGCGCTGTGATTGGCCAGCTGCACCCGCCGCTGGTCGTCGAGCACCAGAATGCCCGTGCGCATGCGTTGCAGGATCAAGGCGTTGAGCGCTTCCAGACTGAGTACTTCACTGGCTCGCTGTTCGGCCAGGGTTTCGCTGACCTCCAGTCGTCGGGTCAAGCCCTGCACCAGCAGTGCCGCGGCAAAACACAGGGCGCCAAGGGTGCCGATTTGCAGGTAATCACTGGGGCTGACGGGGTGGTTGAAGCTCAGGATGAAGCTCAAACCCACGATGCCAAGGGCTCCGACCGCTGCGATCAGCAGACCGATACGCCCGCGCAGCAAAGTATTGCTGATGGCCACTGAGACGATCAGCAAATTGCCGATGGCGCTGGCCATGCCGCCTGCGGCGTAGAACAGGCCGCACAGCAGCAGGACATCGACCAGCGCCAGGCTGAACAGCTGTGCGGGGCGCCGGGTGTTCCCCAGAAAGACCACTAGCAGGATATTCAGCACCAGGTACAACCAACTGCCGTTGCGCAGCAGGTCGTCATTGGCGAACTTCAGCAACTGGTTGTCCATGTTGCTGGAGATCAACAGCACCAGGGTGATGCCGACGCTTAAGCGGTAGAGATGATAGAGGCGCAGCAGTCGCTGGGCCTGTTTGTTGCCGGGACTGGGCGTCTCAGCGATCACTGGAGCCCGGGCCTTGCTCAAGGTGAGCCTGGCTGCAATACCACTGTTGTTCGAGTTTCAGCGCGCGGTCGCGGGGCAGGTGTACGCCGCAATGGGCACAGCGAACCATGGGCGGAGCATCTTGCTCGCGCGGCATATTGGCGACCGACGTCGGCCCCTTGAACTTGCGCCAGAACCATACGGCAGCGGCAATCAGGGCGATCCAGAACAATAGACGAAGCATGGTGAGCTGCTTTTTGATTAATGAATTGGCAGTTTAGCCAAGGACGGGTCAAGCGCACAGCGCAATACGCTCACCCTAAAGTCCGGCAATAAAAAAGGCGCCTCGAAAGGCGCCTTCCCGGTACAACATCCCAGCGTCAGTCGAACAGGCCGAAGGTCATGTGACTGAACCAGGAACGGTCGGTGTTGCTGGACTCGGATTCCGGTGCTTCGATCACATCGCCGTTTTCATCTTTAGGCTTGAGCTCGTTCGGAATCGCGTCCTTGGCATCCTGGAATTGCTTCTGCACGTCCTGGTTGGCGCGGGTTTCGCCCGGTGGCAGCGGCGGACGGGATTCGATCAGGCCCAGGGTGGCCTTGCTCAACCACGAACGGTTGTCGGCTTCGGCTACCGACGGCACGAACTGACCGTCCACCAGGCTCGGGTGGTTCGGGTAGTTGAGTTTCAGGGTTTCGAGGCTGGTCGCGGCCAGTTCGTCCAGATGCAGACGCTGGTAGGCTTCGGTCATCACCGCCAGGCCGTCACCGACCGATGGGGTTTCCTGGAAGTTTTCCACTACATAACGGCCACGGTTGGCGGCGGCAACGTAGGCCTGACGGGTCAGGTAATAGTCGGCAACGTGGATTTCGTAGGCCGCCAGCAGGTTGCGCAGGTAAATCATGCGCTGCTTGGCGTCCGGCGCGTAGCGGCTGTTCGGGTAGCGGCTGGTCAGTTGGGCGAACTCGTTATAGGAGTCGCGGGCGGCACCCGGGTCACGCTTGGTCATGTCCAGCGGCAGGAAGCGCGCCAGCAGGCCGACGTCCTGGTCAAAAGAGGTCAGACCCTTGAGGTAGTAGGCGTAATCGACGTTCGGGTGCTGAGGGTGCAGACGAATGAATCGCTCGGCGGCGGATTTCGCAGCCTCAGGCTCGGAGTTCTTGTAGTTGGCGTAGATGAGCTCGAGTTGAGCCTGATCGGCATAGCGACCGAACGGATAACGCGACTCCAGGGCCTTCAGCTTGGCTGTGGCGCTGGTGTAGCTATTGTTGTCCAGATCGTGCTGAGCCTGCTGGTACAGCTCGACTTCGCTCAGGTTTTCGTCTACGACTTCCTTCGATGAGCAAGCAGCGGTCAATGCGAGGATGGCGATCAGCAGCAGGTGTTTCACTTGCATGGCGGCTTGCGTCCCTATGACGGCCGCTGTCTTGGGCGGGGCCGTCCTGTTATGATGAGTGCCCCGTTGAAAAGCCTCGGGGCAAAAGACGCCGTATTTAACCACAAGCGCGCAGCCGAAACCAAAGGCTGTGCCGACGCCTAGTCTGAGCATGTCCGATAAAATTGAACTTCGCGCAGAGGTGCCGTCCGAATTGGGCGGCCAACGCCTCGATCAAGTCGCCGCACAATTATTCGCTGAGCACTCGCGCTCGCGCCTTTCCGCCTGGATCAAAGACGGCCGCCTGACTGTGGATGGGGCGGTTATCCGCCCGCGAGACATCGTCCACGGTGGCGCCATTCTTGAGCTGACTGCCGAGCAGGAAGCTCAGGGCGAATGGATCGCTCAAGACATCGAGCTGGACATCGTCTATGAAGACGACGACATCCTGGTGATCAACAAGCCTGCGGGCCTGGTGGTGCATCCGGCCGCCGGTCACGCCGACGGCACCTTGCTCAATGCCTTGCTGCACCATGTGCCGGACATCATCAATGTGCCCCGCGCCGGTATCGTGCATCGCCTGGACAAGGACACCACCGGTCTGATGGTGGTGGCCAAGACCATTCAGGCGCAGACACAGCTGGTCACGCAATTGCAGAGCCGCAGTGTCAGCCGGATCTACGAGTGCATCGTGATTGGTGTGGTGACAGCCGGTGGCAAGATCAACGCACCGATCGGTCGTCACGGCCAGCAACGCCAGCGCATGGCGGTGATGGAAGGTGGCAAGCAAGCCGTCAGCCACTACCGCGTGCTCGAGCGTTTCCGCTCCCACACTCACGTGCGGGTGAAGCTGGAAACCGGTCGTACGCACCAGATTCGTGTGCACATGGCGCACATCAACTACCCGTTGGTCGGAGATCCTGCCTACGGTGGTCGTTTCCGTATTCCGCCGGCCGCCAGCGTGACCATGGTCGAATCCCTGAAGAATTTCCCGCGTCAGGCGTTGCATGCGCGGTTCCTGGAGCTGGATCATCCGACCACCGGTAAACGCATGAGCTGGGAATCGCCACTGCCGGATGACTTCGTCTGGTTGTTGTCGCTGCTCAAGCAAGACCGCGAGGCGTTCATCGGATGACCTGGCTGACGCCTGACTGGCCTGCACCGGCCAGCGTCAAAGCCTGCGTCACCACCCGTGCGGGCGGCGTCAGTCTGGCGCCGTTCGACAGCTTCAACCTGGGCGATCATGTCGACGACAGCCCTGAAGCCGTCGCCGAAAACCGCCGTCGCCTCACCGATCACTTCTTGATTCAACCGGCCTGGTTGCAACAGGTTCACGGCATTGCCGTGGCCGATGCCGACCCAAGCCAGGTTGCCACCGCTGACGCCAGTTGGACGGCAACGCCCGGTATCGCCTGCACGGTGATGACCGCCGATTGCCTGCCGGCGCTGTTCTGCGATCGTGCCGGCACCCGCGTTGCCGCTGCCCATGCCGGTTGGCGTGGATTGGCGGCGGGCGTGCTGGAAGCGACCCACGACAGTCTGGCCGTGCCGCCTGAAGACGTATTGGTCTGGCTTGGTCCGGCTATTGGTCCGCAAGCCTTCGAAGTCGGCCCCGAAGTGCGCGAAGCCTTCATCCAGCAACTGCCTGAAACCGCTAACGCCTTTGTGCTGAGCCACAACGCTGGCAAATTCATGGCTGACATCTATGAACTGGCGCGTTTGCGTCTGGCCGCTCGCGGTGTCACGGCTGTTTATGGTGGTGGCTACTGCACAGTGACCGATCCACGTTTCTT
Source organism: Pseudomonas sp. GGS8 (assembly GCF_024168645.1). Taxonomy (NCBI): domain Bacteria; kingdom Pseudomonadati; phylum Pseudomonadota; class Gammaproteobacteria; order Pseudomonadales; family Pseudomonadaceae; genus Pseudomonas; species Pseudomonas sp. GGS8. The sequence continues at coordinate 2,857,716 of NZ_JALJWF010000001.1, forward strand.
TTCTTACCGCCGCAGCCCTCGCACCGGCCGGTTTGCCTCCCTGGTCTGGCTCGACCGTTAGACTCGAACGCTAGACTTCTCTGATCTGCATCAACTCCACGACGCTTGAATCTCCCAGAATCGACCACATCTATAGCGGTATCTGGCAGGTTTCTTTATTCAGGATGTTTATAGGTCCGGCCTGCTCAAAAGGAAGGTGACCCATGCGTATAGACCGTTTAACCAGCAAGTTGCAGTTAGCCTTGTCCGACGCCCAATCCCTGGCCGTCGGTCTCGATCATCCGGCCATCGAACCGGCGCATCTGATGCAGGCCATGCTTGAACAACAGGGTGGTTCGATCAAACCCCTGTTGATGCAGGTGGGGTTCGACGTTACCAGCTTGCGTAAAGAGCTGACCAAAGCCCTTGATCAGCTGCCGAAAATCCAGAACCCGACCGGCGACGTCAACATGTCGCAGGATCTGGCGCGCCTGCTCAACCAGGCCGATCGCCTGGCCCAGCAGAAGGGCGACCAATTCATCTCCAGCGAATTGGTGCTGCTCGCCGCGATGGATGAGAACAGCAAGTTGGGAAAACTGCTGCTCGGCCAGGGCGTGAGCAAGAAAGCCCTGGAAAACGCGATCAATAACCTGCGCGGCGGTGAGGCGGTCAATGACGCCAACCAGGAAGAGTCACGCCAGGCGCTGGATAAATACACCATCGACCTGACCAAGCGCGCCGAAGAAGGCAAGCTCGATCCGGTGATCGGCCGTGACGACGAAATTCGCCGCACGATTCAGGTCCTGCAGCGCCGCACCAAGAATAACCCGGTGTTGATCGGCGAGCCGGGCGTGGGTAAAACCGCCATCGCCGAAGGCTTGGCCCAGCGCATCATCAACGGTGAAGTGCCGGATGGCCTGAGAGGCAAGCGCCTGTTGTCCCTGGACATGGGGGCGCTGATAGCCGGTGCCAAGTACCGCGGCGAATTCGAAGAGCGCCTCAAGTCCCTACTCAACGAACTGTCGAAGCAGGAAGGGCAGATCATTCTGTTCATCGACGAATTGCACACCATGGTCGGCGCGGGCAAGGGCGAAGGCTCGATGGACGCCGGCAACATGCTCAAACCGGCATTGGCTCGCGGTGAACTGCATTGCGTCGGCGCGACCACGCTCAACGAGTACCGCCAATATATAGAGAAGGACGCGGCCCTCGAACGGCGCTTCCAGAAAGTTTTGGTGGACGAGCCGAGCGAAGAAGACACCATCGCCATCCTGCGTGGCCTTAAAGAGCGTTACGAGGTTCACCACAAGGTGGCGATCACCGATGGTGCAATCATTGCCGCGGCCAAGCTCAGTCATCGCTACATCACTGACCGCCAGCTGCCGGACAAGGCCATCGACCTGATCGACGAAGCCGCCAGCCGCATCCGCATGGAAATCGACTCCAAACCGGAAGTGCTGGACCGTCTGGAGCGTCGTCTGATTCAGCTGAAGGTGGAATCCCAGGCGCTGAAGAAAGAAAGCGACGACGCGGCGAAGAAACGTCTGGAAAAACTGCAGGAAGAAATCGCCCGTCACGAGCGCGAGTATTCGGACCTCGAAGAAATCTGGAATTCGGAAAAAGCCGAAGTCCAGGGTTCGGCGCAGATCCAGCAGAAAATCGAACAGTCCCGTCAGGAACTGGAAGCCGCGCGCCGTAAAGGTGATTTGAACCGCATGGCCGAGCTGCAATATGGGGTGATCCCGGACCTGGAGCGCAGCCTGCAAATGGTCGATCAGCATGGCAAAAGCGAAAACCAGTTGCTGCGCAGCAAGGTGACTGAGGAAGAGATCGCTGAAGTGGTGTCGAAGTGGACCGGCATCCCCGTGGCGAAAATGCTCGAGGGCGAGCGCGAAAAACTGATGAAGATGGAAAGCCTGTTGCACCAACGTGTGATTGGTCAGGACGAAGCAGTGATCGCCGTCTCCAACGCGGTGCGGCGCTCCCGTGCCGGGTTGTCCGATCCGAATCGTCCGAGCGGCTCGTTCATGTTCCTCGGCCCGACCGGTGTCGGGAAAACCGAGTTGTGCAAGGCACTGGCCGAGTTCCTCTTTGATACTGAAGAGGCGATGGTGCGGATCGACATGTCCGAGTTCATGGAGAAGCATTCCGTGGCTCGCCTGATCGGCGCGCCACCAGGCTATGTAGGGTATGAAGAGGGCGGTTACCTGACCGAGGCAGTGCGTCGCAAGCCTTATTCGGTGATCCTCTTGGACGAGGTCGAGAAGGCCCATCCGGACGTGTTCAACATCTTGCTGCAAGTGCTCGAAGATGGCCGTTTGACCGACAGCCATGGTCGCACGGTGGATTTCAAAAATACCGTGATCGTCATGACTTCCAACCTGGGGTCGGTGCAGATCCAGGAATTGGTCGGTGATCGTGAGGCGCAACGTGCAGCGGTGATGGATGCGATTTCCACGCACTTCCGGCCGGAGTTCATCAACCGGGTCGACGAAGTGGTGATCTTCGAGCCGCTGGCTCGGGATCAGATCGCGGGCATTACCGAGATTCAGTTGGGTCGCCTGCGTAGCCGCCTGACCGAGCGCGAGCTGAAGCTTGAGCTGAGCCCGGAAGCGATGGATAAACTGATCGCCGTCGGATACGACCCGGTCTATGGCGCACGGCCGCTCAAACGAGCGATCCAGCGTTGGATCGAGAACCCGCTGGCACAGCTGATTCTATCGGGTCGTTTCATGCCCGGAGAGACCGCCAAAGGTGTGGTGGAGAATGACGAAATCGTCTTCGTCTGATCCACGGCGGCAGCAAATTGAAAGAGGCCTCGCATTGCGAGGCCTTTTTTTCGATAGGCTGTTGAACTGAAAGGAAAATGCTTGTAAAGTGCGCCCCGCAGTAAGTCACCTCGAAAGGGTTTCTGCTCCCCAAGCAGGAATCTGAAATAAGTTGCAAATCATTAACTTGAAAGCAATTTAGGGGGTTGACAGAGGTGCTTAAGATTGTAGAATAGCGCGCCTCAGACACACGAACGCAGCGATGCGAACGGGTCGAAGAGGTGAAGCAAGCTTCACAGTTGTAAATTGAAATACCAGTTGTAATTGAAATGTGTAGTTCCGTGATAGCTCAGTCGGTAGAGCAAATGACTGTTAATCATTGGGTCCCAGGTTCGAGTCCTGGTCACGGAGCCAATTTCAAACCGGGGTATAGCGCAGTCCGGTAGCGCGCCTGCTTTGGGAGCAGGATGTCAGGAGTTCGAATCCCCTTACCCCGACCATTTTTGGGTCGTTAGCTCAGTTGGTAGAGCAGTTGGCTTTTAACCAATTGGTCGTAGGTTCGAATCCCACACGACCCACCATTTTTGAAACCAGTTAACGCTGGAATCGAATCTTAAGATCAGACGCCAAAAGCTCTGTTCGCAGAAGGCGCCTTTCAAAGGTGCCTTTTTTTTACCGGGGTATAGCGCAGTCCGGTAGCGCGCCTGCTTTGGGAGCAGGATGTCAGGAGTTCGAATCCCCTTACCCCGACCATATTAAAAATCCTCGTATCGAAAGATACGGGGATTTTTTTTTTTGCCTGCGAAAAAACAGATCGCTTCAAGTCATCGTACAACTTGCCGATAACGAGCTAACGGGGCACGGACAGGGCCTCCACTCCAGCCAATAAAAACACAGGCGCTCGTTATGTTTCTTCGTCAGTTGAATATTGCCCCTCGCGCCGCGCTGGGTTTTGCCTTGATCGCGGTACTGGTGGCGTTGCTCGGGGTGTTTGCATTGGGGCAGATGTCGAGCATTCGCGACAGCGAGGTGGCGGTGGAGACCCAATGGCTGCCGAGCATTCGCGGCGGTGACGAGATTCGCGAGCTCATGTTGCGCATCCGTACTATTTCCCTGCGCATGGCCCTAGATCAGGATCCGAAGAACATCGCCACTTATCGCAGCCAGATGGACACGCGCGACAAGGAGTTGAGCGAGAAAATCGCCGCCTATGACAAACTGGTCACCACCGCTGAGGGCCAGCAGTTGTATGACCAGTTCAAAAAAACCTTCGCCGCCTACCGCAGCGGCATCGCTCAATCCTTCACCCTCGCTGAGCAAGGGAAGCGTGAAGAGCTGACCAAACTGCTGCTGATCGACATGAAGACCGTTGTCGACGGTTCGGGCAAACAGCTCAACGATCTGGCGGAACTGTTCACCCGGCAAGTGGCCGCCGAGAGCCAGAGATCCCAAGAGCACTATGCCAACTCCCGGATGATCGTCAGTCTGTTCATTGCCCTCGCGGCGCTGGCCACGGTCGGCCTTGCGATGCTGTTGACCCGCAGCATCGTCAAACCCTTGGCTGAGGCGTTGAGCGCTGCGGAAAACGTGGCACGAGGCGATCTGACCCGCCCTATCGAAACCCATGGCAGCGACGAAGTGAGCCGCTTGCTCAAGGCCCTGGCGACCATGCAACACAACCTGCGTGAAACCTTGCAGGGCATCAGCGGTTCGGCGGCACAATTGGCGACGGCAGCTGATGAATTGAACGCGGTCACCCTAGACAGCACCCAGAATCTGCAACAGCAGAACAACGAGATTGAACAAGCGGCGACGGCCGTCACCGAAATGACCACGGCGGTGGAGGAGGTCGCACGCAATGCGGTTTCTACCTCCGATGCCACGCGCCAATCCAGTGAGTCGGCACACGTTGGTCAGCAGCGAGTGAGCGAAACGGTGAGTGCCATCAGCGCCCTTGCCAGCGATGTGCAGACAACTGGCGGCTTGGTGCAATCATTGGCCAACCAGTCCAAGGACATCGGCAAGGTGCTGGATGTGATCCGTGCCATTGCCGAACAGACCAACCTGCTGGCTCTCAACGCGGCCATCGAAGCGGCGCGCGCGGGCGAAAGCGGTCGAGGTTTCGCGGTGGTTGCCGACGAAGTGCGCGCCTTGGCGTACCGCACGCAACAGTCGACTCAGGAAATCGAACAAATGGTTCAGGGCATGCGCACTGGCTCAACCCAAGCGTTGGACTCCATGCAAGCCAGCTCCTCGCGGGCAGCCAGCACCCTGGCGTTGGCGGAGCATGCGGGCGAAGCGCTGCAGACCATCACCGCTTCGGTTCACCAGATCCACGAACGCAATTTGGTGATTGCCAGCGCCGCCGAAGAGCAGGCGCAAGTGGCGCGTGAAGTTGATCGCAACCTGGTGAACATTCGCGATTTGTCGGTACGCTCCGCCGCCGGTGCCGATCAGACCAGCGCCTCCAGCCATGAGTTGTCGCAGTTGGCCAACTCGTTGCGGACCATGGTGCAGCGGTTTCAGGTGTAAATCCGCCGGGCGAAAAAAAGCCCCGCTTCTCGATAGAGAAGCAGGGCCTGGTCTTTATTGGCTTAGCTATTGTCTTTCAGGTGTTCGAACAAGCCTTTTGGCATTTGTTTGCCATTGGCTTCGTAGTTGGCTTTCACGTTATTGAAAGCCTCTTGTTCCGAGATTTGACCATCGTGGTTGGTATCGATCTTGTCGAAGTCGGCCTTGGGCGCCACTTTCAGGAACTCCGCACGGGACACCTGACCATCGCCATCGGTGTCGGTCTTGGCCATCGAGGCATCGCCGCACTTGCCTTCGCCACATTTGCCTTCTGGGTTTTTTACCGAAGTTTCGGCCGAGGCGACCATGTAGCCCTGGGTCAGTGGCTGCGCGGCGAATACGGAGCCGGACAACATCAGGCCACCAGCCAGGACAGCGCCGAGCAGGCCAACGGTGTTTTTGCTGAGAGTAGTGGTACGGGACATTACAAATCTCCTGGGTTGCACGACACAACCGTTCGATAAAGGACGCCACGTAAGTGCGGCGATGACCGAAGCAGGCGGTGCCTTGCTCGGGTGTGGCCATTTAGCGGGAGTGGTGTATCGCTACTGTGTCGCGCAAGGAGGGAGTTTGTAAGCGAAGGGGTGAAATCGTGGGGAAGATACAGTGGGACACAGAAGTGTTCACGGGGTAGACCGAGGCGCCTGCATCGCGGGCAAGCCACGCTCCCACAGTTGATCTTTGTTGGCCGCATATTTGCGTACGACGCAGATCCTGTGGGAGCGTGGCTTGCCCGCGATGAGGCCCTGACAGACGCCGAAAATTTAGTGCAACTTGAGCCGCGGCTCGGTCCCGCGTCCAATCTTGCTGCCCAGCATCAGCATCGCCGTGCGGAACGCGCCATACAGCGCCATCTGGTGCATGCGGTACAGCGACACATAAAACATCCGCGCCAGCCAGCCCTCGAGCATTACGCTGCCGGTCAGGTTACCCATCAAGTTACCCACAGCCGAAAAACGCGACAGCGAGATCAGCGAGCCGTAATCGGTGTACTTATACCCCGGCAGGGGCTTGCCTTCGATCCGCAGTTTCAGCGATTTGGCCAGTAACGAAGCCTGTTGGTGCGCCGCCTGGGCGCGGGGCGGTACATTGCGGTCGCTGCCCGGTTGCGGGCACGCCGCGCAGTCACCGAAGGCGAAGATGTTTTCGTCGCGGGTGGTTTGCAGGGTCGGCAGCACTTGCAACTGGTTGATACGGTTGGTTTCCAGGCCATCGATGTCCTTGAGGAAACCCGGTGCGCGAATCCCGGCAGCCCAGACTTTCAGGCTGGCGTTGATCACTTGGCCGTCGGCGGTAATCAGGCTGTCGGCGGTCACTTCACTGACCGCGGCATTGGTCATGACGTTGACCCCGAGTTTCTCCAGGGTTTTATGCACAGGCCCGCCGATCCGCTCTGGCAGGGCCGGGAGTACCCGTGGCCCGGCTTCGATCAGGGTGATGTGCATGTTTTCCGGCTTGATCCGGTCCAGACCATAAGCCGCCAGCTCATGGGCGGCGTTGTGCAGTTCCGCCGCCAGTTCGACCCCGGTGGCACCGGCACCGACGATGGCCACGCTGATCTGTTGCACCGTGTCGGTCTGCCCGGCGTGGGCGCGGAGGTAGTGATTGAGCAATTGCTGATGGAAGCGTTCAGCCTGTTTACGGGTGTCGAGGAACAAGCAGTGTTGCGCCGCGCCTTGAGTACCGAAGTCGTTGGTGGTGCTGCCGACGGCGATCACCAGCGAGTCGTAAGGCACTTCCCGCGCGGGTACCAGCTCCAGGCCGGCCTCGTCGTAAGTGGCGGCCAGCTGGATTTTCTTCTGCTTGCGATCGAGCCCGCTCATGCGCCCCAGCTGGAACTCGAAGTGGTTCCATTTTGCCTGGGCGACATAGTTGAGTTCGTCTTCGGAAGAGTTCAGGGAACCTGCCGCGACTTCGTGCAACAGCGGTTTCCAGATGTGGGTCAGGTTCGCGTCGACCAGCATCACACTGGCCGTGCCGCGCTTGCCCAGAGTCTTACCCAGACGGGTAGCCAACTCCAGACCGCCGGCGCCGCCGCCAACGATGACAATACGATGAGTCATGGGGATATCTCGCAAGGCTAAAAGAAATCGGTGCAGTCAACCGAGCGAGCGCAAGGCAGCTCATAGCGTCAGGTAACTGATCAAGCGGCTCAACAGGCCTAAACCAATGGTCACTGCCAACACCACCACCAGGAGCATCCACGGCCGGAAAGGCCGGCGCTCGACTCGGTGCTGGGACAACTGCAGGTACTCTTCGACATGCTTCTGGTCGTCGGGGTTCAGGCGGCTGGTCATAAAGGCCTCGTCGGGTAGACGTTGCTGAATGTGCAGACGTTACAGCAGATTGTCTGCAAGCGTTGAACGGCGCATGTGGTTCGGGTGAACGATTGCGCTTTGTAACATTCGGCCAGTGATTGCGCCATCCTGTGCAGTGTTGCCGGTATCTGTGGTGCGGTTCACAGGCTGATCCCCACATCGAAGACGATACTGCGCCCCAGGTTGCTGCGCAGGAAATCCGGAGCATCCGGGTGGGCGAAGAGCACGCGTGCGAAGGTCGGGCCGACCAGCGACAACGAGCGCCAGCCCTGACGCAGGTATTCGGTGGGCGGCGGGAAGTGGCTATTGAGGTCCAGCACTTCGCGCTTGAGGCTGGCGAAGGCGATGATATCCAGATCCCCCAAATCCATACCGCGTTCTTTGTAGTTGTGGGCTTTTTTGCGCAAGGTGGGCGCCAGTCTCAGCAGGAATTCATTGGCCGGGATGCGTCGGGGCTTGGCCTCGCGGCGCACCAGTTGGCTCAGGGAAAACGCGCTGCGCCGGCGTTGCAGTTCATCGCGCCATTCGTCGTTGAGGCGTCGGCCCTCGTCGAGCACGAAGAACACCTCGAAGTTCGCGTCGCGAAACAGCACGTCCGGCGGCTCCCCGGCGGGGGCGAACTCATCGGCGCGATAGGGAATGTTCAGGCCTTGCAGCAGGCGCTGGCAAACCCAACGCTCACGCTCCCATTTGCGGGCATTGGAAAGGAACGTATTGGCTTGCTCGGCCGCAATGGTCAGCAGGCGTAAATAATCTGAGTCGTCCATAGGCCCAAGCTTAGCGTTCATTTGCGACAAGCAGAAAGCGTGAATGGTAAACAGGGGCACTGGGCACCCGGAACGGGCGGTGTAGACTGATGGCCATTACGCATATGTGCTTGAATGAGGAATAGAACGTGAAATATTGGCCGGTGTTATTGCTCAGTCTCCTGCCTCTTTGGGCCCAGGCGCTGGAGGTTGGCGAGCGCCTGGCACCGTGGACCTTGCTTGATCAGTTCGATCAGGCCTTCACGCTCGATAACCAGACTCAGACGCTGCTGGTGGCGCGCAGCATGGACGCCGCCAAACTGGTCGACGCCGCTCTGCAGGGCCAGCCCAAGGGCTACCTGGAGGCTCGGCACGCGGTATTTGTCGCGGACATCCAGCGCATGCCTCGACTGATTGCGAAAATGTTCGCAGTACCGGCCATGCGCGATTATTCCTATCGAGTGATGCTTGACCGTGATGGTCGCGTGGCGCCGCGTTACCCCGGGGCCGTGGATAAAGTGCTGTGGCTGCAACTCAAGGACGGTCAATTGGTGGGTGAGCACGAATACGCCACGGCTGCGCAATTGCGCGAGGCGCTGGAGAAGGCCCGGCCATGATCGGTGCCGAGTTACTGTCATCCGAAACCCTGACGGTGGGGTGGCTGATCTATGTCCCGGTGTTGCTCTGGGCCGTTGTACGAGCCCCGTGGGTCGAGTTGTTCAGCGACAGCCGCCGCCAGCATCTGTTGTTCGGTACGGTGTTCGCGCTGTTCATGCTGTGGCTGGTGCGACGGGACTTCGATACCGGCGTGTCCTATCACTTCATCGGCATGACCGCCGTGACCTTGCTGCTGGATTGGCCGTTGGCGATTGTCGGCGGGTTGGTCGCACAAACTGGATTGGTGTTGCTCGGGCGTCAGGACCTGGCCGCTGTCGGGGTCAATGGCGCTCTACTGGTTCTGCTGCCGGTGCTGGTCACCGAGTGCTGCGCCATCCTGGTGGAGCGCGCGCAGCCGCGTAATCCCTTTGTGTATATCTTCTGTTCCGGTTTTTTTGCCGCTGCGCTGTCGGCCTTGTTGTGCCTGATCCTGACACTTGCGCTGCTGTGGTACGACGAAAGATTCGTCATGCCGTACTGGCTGGAAGACTTTGTCGGTTACCTGTGGCTGCTGATTTTTCCGGAGGCATTCATCAACGGCATGGTGATCAGCGCGTTGGTGGTGTTCTGCCCCGAATGGCTGGAGACGTTCAATCGCACGCGCTATCTATCGGCGCCCTGGAAAGATGACGATCCCAAGTCTTGATCCACATCAAATCCAAAAACCGTTGACGAATCCATGCTTCGGAAAACTTTCAGGAGCATCGAGATGAGTGTCTATGAGTGGGCCAGGCAGGAGTTGCGTCAGAGTCTGAATGTGGCGCAAGAGGTGGGCTTCGATCCGGGATTGAGCCTGCGCGCCTTGCTCAGTGCGGTGGTGCAGCAGAGCAAGGCGGTACGCAACGTTGAAGACCTGGCCGATGAGTTGCGGTTTCTCGCCGAGAACCTCGACGAGGGCCAGGACTATGGCTTTATGCGGCCCTGATGGCCGGGATCAGTGACGCGGGTCGAAGTCTTCGCTGAACAGTTCGTCTTCGGCATCCGGGCTCACCGGGATCTTGTGTTCTTCCGACGCCCAGGCGCCCAGGTCGATCAGTTTGCAACGGTCCGAACAGAACGGCCGGAACTTGCTTTCGGGGCTCCATTCGACAGGGGCACCACAGGTTGGGCAATCGACGGTCGGGGTTTGGCTCATGACTGGCCTCCACGCAAAGTAAGGTAAAAGTGATGCAGGCGTTCGACCTCGCTGCGCAGCCAGGCGAGGTCGCGGTCGTTGACCACCACATCGTCGGCGTGGCTCACGCGCTCCTGTCGGCTGGACTGAGCCTTGAGGATCGCCTGGACTTGCTGTTCGCTGGTCTGGTCACGCTGCAAGGTGCGTTCGATCTGTAACTGTTCCGGGGCATCGATTACCAGGACCCGTTGGGTCATGGCGTACTGCCCGGACTCGATCAGCAGCGGCGAAACCAGAATCGCGTAAGGCGATTGTGCCTTGGCCAGATGATGGGCGATTTCCTCGGCGATCAACGGATGCAGCAGGGCTTCGAGCCAGCGGCGTTCATCCGGCACCTCGAAGATCAGTTTGCGCAGGGCCGCACGATCCAGCTGGCCATCGGCCTGCAACACGCCGGGACCAAAGTGCTCGGCGATCTTCGCCAGTGCCGGGCGACCGGGTTCGACCACCCAGCGAGCCGCATGATCGGCGTCCACCACGTGCACGCCGAGGTCGATGAAGTGCTGCGCGGCCGCACTTTTGCCGCTGCCGATGCCGCCGGTCAGGCCGAGAATCCAGGGTTTTTCCACAGGGGTATTCATTTCAAACCGACAAACTGCCAATAGAAGCCGGTTATTTGACCACCCCAGAGCAAGGCAATCCAGCCGGCAATGGCCAGATAGGGGCCAAAGGGTAGCGGCGTCGAAGTTTTTGCATCCCGCAGGCGCAGCAAAATCAACCCGAGAATGGCCCCTACCAGCGATGACAACAGAATGGTCATGGGCAGGATCTGCCAGCCGCCCCAGGCGCCGAGCATCGCCAGGAGCTTGAAATCGCCGTAACCGATGCCGTCCTTGCCGGTGATCAGCTTGAACAGCCAGAACACCGTCCACAGCGCCATGTAGCCGGCCACCGCACCCCAGAACGCATCATGCAGTGATACGAAGAGCCCGAAGCTGTTGAGGATCAACCCCAGCCACATCAACGGCATCACCAGTACGTCCGGCAACAGTTGATGCTCGGCATCGATCAGGCTCATCGCCAATAGTCCCCAACTCAGGACCAGGACCATGCAGGCCTGCCAGCCGAAACCGAAATGCCAGGCGACGAACGCCGACAGCAGGCCGCAAGCCAGTTCGGTCAGCGGGTAACGTTTACTGATCGGCGCCGCGCAGTGTGAGCATCGCCCGCGTAAAAACAGATAACTGAGTATTGGAATGTTTTCCCACGCTCGAATCCGATGGCCGCAGTGGGGACACTCGGAGTGGGGCAGTATCAGGTTGTAAGTCGGGCCAGGGGCTTCGGCTGGTATATCCAGTACGTCGTGGGCCTGTAGTCGCCATTCACGCTCAAGCATTTTCGGCAGGCGCCAGACCACCACGTTAAGAAAGCTGCCGATCAGCAGGCCGACCACCAATGCTGTGATCACGAAGGCCAGCGGGTCGAGGCTCAGAAATTCGTTCAAGGACATATCAGATCGCTGAGCCGAGTTGGAAGATGGGCAGGTACATTGCAACCACCAGCCCGCCGACGATAACCCCCAGCACCACCATGATGAATGGCTCCATCAGGCTGGTCAGGTTATCGACCATGTTGTCCACCTCGGCCTCGTAGAAACTCGCGACCTTGTCGAGCATGTCGTCCAGCGCGCCGGACTCTTCGCCAATGGCCGTCATCTGGATCGCCATTGTCGGAAAGATGCCGGAGGTGCGCATGGAGAAATTCAGCTGCATGCCGGTCGAAACGTCCTGCTTGATGCGCAACACCGCTCGCTTGAACACGATATTGCCGGTCGCGCCCGCCACTGACTCCAGGGCTTCGACCAGCGGCACGCCGGCAGCAAACGTCGTCGACAGGGTGCGGGCGTAACGGGCCACGGCGGACTTATACATGAGCGCGCCAACCAACGGCAGTTTCAGTAGCCAGGTGTCCATCCGATCGCGAAAGCCTGGGGAATTCTTGAAGGCATAGCGCAGGCCGAAGATCCCCCCAGCCAGCACGCCGAGTATCATCCACCACCAGTCCTGCATGAACTCCGACAAACCGATGACCATCACGGTGAACGCCGGCAGCTCGGCACCGAACCCCGAGAATACCGACTGGAACTGCGGTACAACCTTGACCAGCAGAATCCCGGTCACAATGATCGCGACGAACACCACGGCCAGCGGGTAGGTCATGGCTTTCTTGATCTTGGCTTTGAGGCTTTCGCTCTTTTCCTTGTAGGTCGCCACCCGTTCCAGCAGGGTGTCCAGAGCCCCGGCCTGTTCCCCGGCATCCACCAGGTTGCAGTACAGCTCATCGAAATACTGGGGCTTTTTGCGCAGCGCCGCGGCGAAGCTGTTACCGGCCGCGACTTCCTGTTTCACCTCGTCCACCAGCTTGCGCATGTTCGGGTTATCGAAGCCTTCGCCGATGATATCGAACGATTGCAGCAGCGGTACGCCGGCTTTCATCATGGTCGCCATCTGCCGGGTAAACAGGGCAATGTCCAAGGGCTTGATGCGCTTGCCGGCACTGAAAATGGACGCGGACTTTTTCCGCACCTTACCCGGATTGATACCCTGCTTGCGCAACTGGGCCTTGATCAGCGCGGGATTTTGTCCGGTCAACTCGCCAGTCATTTTCGCGCCTTTGCGATCTGTACCCTCCCAGGCATACACGCTGATTTTCGCTGCTTTGACCGCCATATTCAGTCCTTCGTGACCCGGTTGATTTCTTCAAGGCTGGTGATGCCTTGCATGGCCTTGAGCAGGCCCGACGTGCGCAGGTCGTTGAAGCCGTCCTTGCGCATCTGGAGGTCAATCTCCAGTGAATTGCCTTCGGCCATGATCAGCCGTTGCAGGTCAGGGGTGTTCTTTACCACTTCATAAATCCCCACTCGCCCTTTGTAGCCAGCGTTGCATTGATCGCAACCAACCGGTTCATAGATCGTGAACGAGCCGATGCGTTCCTCGGGGAAGCCTTCCTTGAGTAGTGTCTCGCGGGGAATCTCGATGGGCTTCTTGCAATGGCTGCACAATTTGCGCGCCAGGCGCTGGGCAATGATCAGGCTGACCGAGGTCGCAATGTTGAAGCCCTGAATCCCCATGTTGTGCAGGCGGGTCAGGGTTTGCGCGGCGCTGTTGGTGTGCAGGGTGGAAAGCACCATGTGCCCGGTCTGGGCGGCCTTGATGGCAATTTCCGCAGTTTCGAGGTCACGGATTTCGCCGACCATGATCACGTCCGGGTCCTGGCGCAGAAACGAGCGCAACGCCTGGGCGAAATCCATTCCCTGCCTGGGATTGACGTTGACCTGGTTGACGCCCTCCATGTTGATTTCCACCGGGTCTTCGGCAGTGGAGATGTTGATGTTGACGGTATTGAGGATGTTCAGCCCGGTATAGAGCGACACGGTCTTGCCTGAACCGGTGGGCCCGGTCACCAGGATCATCCCCTGGGGTTGCTTGAGGGCAGCCATGTACAGGTCTTTCTGCTCGGGCTCATAGCCGAGGGCGTCGATGCCCATTTGCGCGCTGGACGGATCGAGGATCCGGATCACCACTTTTTCGCCCCACAGGGTCGGCAGGGTATTGACCCGGAAGTCGATGGACTTGCTCTTGGACAGACGCATCTTGATCCGCCCGTCCTGAGGTTTGCGCCGCTCGGAGATGTCGAGACTAGCCATGACTTTGAGCCGGGAAGCAATGCGGTTAGCCAGTTGCGTCGGTGGCTTGGCGACTTCATGCAGGATGCCATCGGTGCGCATCCGCACGCGGTAGGATTTCTCGTAGGGTTCAAAATGCAGGTCGGAAGAACCGCTCTTGATTGCATCGAGCAACATCTTGTGGACGAAGCGCACCACGGGCGCGTCATCGGTATCCTGTCCGGCGATGGCGTCCTGTTTCTGGTCATCGACCGACTCGATGTCCAGACCGTCGAGGTCGACATCGGCCATCTCTTCCAGGCCGGTGGCGTGGCTGTCGAAGAATTTTTCGATGGCGTCGCTGAGCTTGTCTTCTTCAACCAGGATGGCTTCGGTGTTCAGCCCGGTGCTGAACTGGATGTCGTTGATGACTTGTTGATTGCTCGGATCGGAAACCCCCACGAACAGTTTGTTGCCGCGTCGCCAGAGGGGCAGGGCGTGGTGCTGGCGGATCAGTTTTTCGCTGACCAGTCCCTTGGGTTGGGTGTCTTTGTCCAGGCAGTTGAGGTCCAGCAGGGCCATGCCGAAATGCTCCGAAGCCACCTCGGCGACCTGCCAGCTTTTCAGCAGTTTGTTCTGCACCAGATAGCTGACCAGTGAGACTCGATTGCGTTGGGCTTGCTGATACGCCTGTTGCGCACTTTGGTCAGTGATCAGCTCGGCCAGTACCAATTGCTTGGCCAGACCGCTAAGGGCAATGTCATTCATTGGGATTCCGGACGCAGGCGGTTAATGACTTATAGCCTAGTCAAGCAGTGGAACCAAACCAGCCGAGATGAGGTGACAAAAAGTGTCAGAAAGTGCGGATCCTGGGGGTAGGAAAGGTCTTTGTCGTGATCCCGAGCCCCGTCTGCAAGGGCGCGTACGACTTGGCATGAGCTGTGCTGTACCCTGTTCAGATCATGAGATTTCGACTCATGCATGGAGCCTGTCTATGAAAAATCAAAATGGTTTTACCCTGATCGAACTGCTGATCGTGGTGGCGATCATCGGGATTCTGGCGACGTTTGCGTTGCCGCAGTACTCGAAGTACCAGGCGCGAGCGAAGGTTACCGCAGCGCTGGCAGAAATCTCGGCACTGAAAGTCCCTTTTGAAGACATTATCAATCAAGGTACCGATCCTACCCTCGCCCTGATCGGCGGTACGGCGACTACAGGTAATTGCACGATTACGGCATCGGGTACCTCCTCTAGCGGCGTGGGCACTATTGCCTGCACGATCCTCAATGCTCCAGGGCCTGTGCTCAGCAAAACCATTACGCTTTCGCGTACCCTCGCCGGTGGCTGGACTTGCGCTACGACGGCTCTACAAGAGTACGCACCTAAAGGCTGCACCGGTACCTGATCCATATCACCCGGCATAAACAATGCCCCGCTTCTCACGACGCGGGGCATTTTTTTGTTGGTCATTTGGGGGCGATTTGAATGATCACGAAAACCCCCGACAATTCATGGCCTTAGGCCTGCGTTAAAACCCGCAAGTTGCATGTCGATAATTTCGCACTCATGCATTTTGCACGATTTTGAAAATTGTGATTTTTGTTATGTTATTGATTTATAAGTATTTATTTTAAAGCCGCTAGTTGGCACAGCGTTCGCACTCTCTCTGGTAACCCTGCTGACAAGACGACACGCAGCAGACTTTCCAGAAGAACAGGAGTTACTCGTATGAAGAAGTTCGCTATCGCTGCCGCTACTGCTACCGCGCTGACCCTGACCATGGCCAACGCTGCATTTGCACAGACCACCCAGACCACCCAGGCTCCTATGGTGCTGGCTGCCGGTGAAGTGACCAAAGCCGAGGAAGCTACTTCCGATACCTGGATCACGACCAAAGTCAAAGCAGACCTGGTGACCGAAAAAGGCATTCCAGGCACTGATATCAAAGTCGAAACCAACAAAGGTGTTGTTTCCCTGTCTTCCATGACCGTTCTGACAGAAGCTCAGAAAACAACCGCCGTGGCTATCGCCAAGAAAATCAAAGGCGTCAAAGCGGTGTCCGCTGACGGCCTGAAAGCCAATTAAGGCAAAGCTTCTCGCCTGGACCGGGAGAGGATGCGGCAGGCGGGCCAAGTCATACGTCTGTCGCTTTTTGAGAGTTCATGCGAAAGGCCACAAGGATGTGGCCGTTACAGGCCCCGGCATTCGTGTCGGGGCCTGTTCTATTGGGGAGCAATACAAGACAATTGTGGTGGGTTCAATTACCGCGTTTGCTAGTGATTTGAACCAACCGGTTTCCTTCAAAGCGCAGGTACTGGTACATCCCGCTGTTGGGCCCGTAGGTCCATTCCTCGACTTGAAACTCTTCCCGGCGATTGGCGCTGCGCTTGTAGCCAAGCCCGTCGCGGGCGATGGGCTGTCCGCATTTTTTCAGCACTTCGCTGGACCTGTCCCCGACGCTGATCAATTGACTGCCGCAACGCAGGGTATCGGCCGCCGCGGCTTGGCCGGCAGCCAACGCCAGGGCCAGGCTCATAAGCCATTGCGCGCCCATCATTCGGCATCCAGATGCATGGCCGTCACCACGCGGCCATCGCTTTCGGCCTCGCCGAGGTTGGCGTCGATGAAGTACACGCGGTCATCGGCCAACTGCCCTTTGTCCACCAGGTAGTCCTTGATGCTGCTGGCCCGTTCTTGCCCCAGTTGGCGCAATAGCACCTCGCTGGAACTCCAGAAGTCGATCACGCTTTCACGCATTTTCTTGTTGCGTTCCTCCTTGCCCAGATCCTTCCATTCGGCGGGGGGCTGGATCTTTAGGCGCGTGCGGTAGATCCCTTCAAGCAGCGGGCCTTTCTCATTGTCAGGCACTTGCAGTAATGAAGCCTGGGCCGGCACTTTGTCACCGCGGCGCTGGAGCATTTTGTAGTAGTTGTACTGGTATTCCCGTTCCAGGCGTTGCTCGGCGAGCAGCGGGCCGTCGCTGCTCTTGGCGGCAGTGCCTTCGATTTCCAGGCGCAGGGCCGGACGCTCCTTGAGCGCCTGGGACAGTTTGATCAGTGTCGCTTCGGCGTCCTGGCTCAAGTCACTTGAACCTGGTGCAAACGCCACGGTACCCAGGTCCTCTGAACCACCGCCGCTGACCAGCCCGCCAATCATTTTGAACGGAGCCGCGGCCGCCTTCACGATCAGATTGCGCAGGGTCTGCCAGATGATCGGCATGATGCTGAATTGCGGGTTGTTCAGGTCGCCGCTCACCGGCAGCTCAATGGAAATCTTTCCATCGACATCCTTGAGCAAGGCAATCGCCAGTTTCAGCGGCAGGCTTACGGCATCCGGACTGTCAACTTTCTCACCCAATTGCAGCTGCTCGACCACCACTTTGTTTTCGGCCAGGAGCTGGCCGTTGGTGATCTTGTAATGCAGATCCAGATTGAGCCGGCCCTTGCGGATGCGGTAGCCGGCAAACTTGCCGGAGTAGGGCGTCAGGGTCGTTAGTTCCACCCGTTTGAAACTGGTGGCGATGTCCAGGCTGGCCATTGGGTTGAACGGGTTGACCGAGCCCTTGATGGTCACCGGTGCATAGCGGTCGACCTTGCCTTTGACGTCGACGCTGGCCGGTTTTACGTGGCGGCTGTCGATGGTGCCGATGTTCCCGTTCAGTTGTTGGACGGCCGTGGCGAAGTTCGGCGTCAGGCTGAAGTCGGCGAAGTTTGCCGAACCGTCATTGATGGCAATGCTGCCAATGTGGATGCCCAGCGGTTTTTCTTTTCCGGCTGCCGGTTTGGCTGCGGCGGTTGTGGTCGTTGCGGCGCCGGAGTCGGCCGGTTGCGGGATCAGCAGGTCATCGATGTTGGTGGTGCGGTCATCGTTGATCATGAAGCGCGCATAGGGCTGGAACAGGTTGACCTTATCGATCGACAGGCTGTCGCCGTGTTGATAGTTCAGGCCTTCGAGCGCCAACTGCTGCCACTTGAGGAAGTCACGGGTTTTCAGGGTGTCGAGGGTATGCAACTGATCAATCTGGGCTTTACCTGTGACGCTGAACGCCAGCGGCTCGGTGCTTTTCAAGTCGACCGCCAGATCACTGCCCAGCATGCCGCTGCGCAGTTCGAGGCGAATGAACGGATTGATGTAGGACTGGGCGACGCGCAGGTCGATGTCCCTGGTCTGCACGTTCAGTTTGGCGCTGATCGGGGCCAGATTGACCGTGCCGTCCGCCATGATCTTGCCTTGCTTGCCCACGCCCGTGTCGAGCTTGAGGTTGAAAGGGGAGCCATTGAGGCTGTCGAAATTTTGCAGATCCAGGTTCAGCGGGCCCAGCTCCAGCGCCACGGCGGGTTGCGCCTTACGGTCGGCCAAATGCACCCGATAATTGCGCAATTGCACGTCTTTGAGCAGCACCTGCCAAGGCTTGCTCGGTGCCGGTGGTTGCTTTGGTGAGTCGGCTGCGGCCGGTGTGCTGGCGGGCTCGGCGTTGGCTTTGGCCGCCTGTTTGGTCGGTTGGCTGGCGAACAGTTTTTGCCAGTCGAGTTGCCCATCGGCTTCGAGGGCGGCCCAGGTTTCCAGTTTCTGGCTGCGGATCTTGCCGACCACCACTTGCTGCTTGGCCAGATCCACGGTGGTGTCGCTGATGTCCAGCCGTTCGAGCTTCGCCAGCGGTCGGCCGTCCGGAGCCTTGATGGCGAAAGGCGCGATGCTGACGGCGACGTTGCTCAGCAGCAGTTCGGTGCCCTTGTTCAGATTAAGTTTGTAGTCGGTGCTCAGGTTCAGGACGCCGTTTTCCAGGACCAGCGGCAACGCATCGCGCACGTAGGGCCACCAGGCTTTCATCTGGCCGTCGGTGACTTTCAACTTACCTTCGGAGGCGATCGGGGTCAGGCTGAAATTGCCGGTCCAGTCGATCTGCCCGCCGGACGGGCCGACCGCGACCAGGGTCATGTCGGCGTTGTCGTCGGGCAGGGTGCTGAGGTTCTTCAGCTCGAAATCGAGTTTGTCGTAGAGGAATTCGATCGGCTCGCTGGGCCGGGCATCTTCGAAGTGCACGTAGCCGCCGGCCAGTTTGATTCGCTCCACGCGCAGCGGAAAAGGTTTGGCATTCGGGTCGACCGGGGTCGGTTCGCTGGCGGGGATTTTGAACAGCCCGATCAGGTTGAGCGTGCCGTCCTTGCTAAAGCGGATTTCCGTCTTGGATTTGTCCAGTTCGATATCGGACAGGTGCAGCGCCTTGGTCCACAGACTGTCAATCTGCAGGTTGGCGTACAGGCGTTCGAAGCCCACTTGTTCCTTGCCCGGCTCGCCGATGACCAAACCCCAAAGGGTCACTTCAAGGCTGAACGGGTTGAGTTCGATTCGCTGAATCGTCGCGGGCGTCGTGGCGTAGTTGGCCAATTGTTGGTTGGCAACCCGCAACGCGATGCCCGGCAAAATCAGAAACCCCAGCAGGCTGTATAGCGCCAGGGCTGTTAACAAGGCGCCGATAGCGCGAATCAATCCTTTGGGCATGTGTGGCTTCATCTGTCGGAATCGGAGTGCCTTGGAGTATGGCATGCGTTTGCGGTTCCGAAGCAATCACGCTTTATAGGATTTGTCTGATAATGGGTGTGGATTTTCAGAGCTGCAGGATCAGCGTTTTCAGCGGTGGTTGTTGATCCATCGACGGAAAGTCGCTGCCCGGTGTCAGCGCTGTCCACTCACGCACCGGGCGTCCGGCCTTCTCTGCGCAGCGTAAAACCTGTTCGCGCCAATCGTCCATGCTGACCTTCGCCAGGTTGTTGCAGCAGATCAGCACGCCATCGTCGGCAGTGGTCAGCAGCGCCGGTTTGAGCAGACTCTGGTAGTCGCGCAACAGGTCGACCGTGCCGAAAGCACTCTTGGCCCAGGCCGGTGGATCGAGCAGCACCAGATCGTATTGACGTGGGTCCAGGCGTTGATAGCTCGGCAGCTTCTGGCCGCGACGCTGGCTGATCGGTAGACCGGCCAATTGACGAATCGCCGGAAAGTAATCGGACTGGATAAATTCCATGGTCGGCAATTGCGGGTTAAGCAGACCGTTCTCGCGGCCGACCGCTAGGTTGCCTTCGGCAAAGTCCAGGTTGCACACCTCGCTGGCACCCCCGGCCGCGGCACTCAGGCCGACGCCACAGGTGTAGGCAAACAGGTTCAGCACACTTTTGTTTTTGCTGTGCGCCTTGACCCAGCCGCGGGCGTTGCGCAGGTCGAGAAACAGCAACGGATCCTGACCGGCATGGCGTCCGCGAACCCGGTAGTTCAGCCCCCATTCGTGGCCGATCAAATCTTGCAGGGCCGCTTCGTCGGCGCGGTAGACGGTGTCTTCGCGGTCGATGCGCGAATTGCCGCGAGAGCGGTCGTTGTACACCAGCAGGGTATCGAGCCCCAGTTGTTGATTGACGGTCTCGTGCAGTTGCAGCAGGGCGTCACGCTCCAACGCCTGATGAAAACTTTGCACCAACAGTTGTGGGCCGTAACGGTCGACGGTCAAACCGCCGGCACCTTCCTGGCTGCCATGGAACAGGCGATAGCAATCGGTGCCTTGCTGATGCAGCTCGGCGAGCAAGTCCTGGCGACGATCGAGGGCGGCGCGCAGCGCCTGATTCAAGGAAGACATGCTGGGCGCCTTGCTGGAGGGAATTGGGGGCGCGGGAGTTTAACAGCTATGGGCTTTGAGTTTGGGTGGCAAATGTGAGGGATGTGGTGGCTGTGAGGCCGTCTTCGCGGGCAAGCCACGCTCCCACAGGTAACCGAGTGCTCTCGGGATAATGCGGTCACCTGTGGGGGCGGGCTTGCCCGCGATGAACGATAACGCGGTCTCGGGCTAGCGCTCGATGGCCAATGCAACGCCCTGACCACCACCGATGCGCAGGGTGGCCAGACCTTTCTTGGCGTCACGCTTGATCATTTCGTACAACAAAGTCACCAGCCCCCGGCAACCCGAGGCGCCGATCGGGTGGCCCAGGGCGATGGCGCCGCCGTTGACGTTGACCTTGCTCAGGTCCCATTCCAGCTCCTTGGCCACCGCCAGGGATTGTGCCGCGAAGGCTTTACGAGTTCAGGCGTTTGTCGATCAAGCCCTGCACCACGCTCGGGTCGGCGAGTGTCGAGGTGTCGCCCAGGCTGTCCAGTTCGTTGCAGGCGATCTTGCGCAGGATCCGTCGCATGATCTTGCCTGAACGGGTTTTCGGCAGGGCGGGGGCCCACTGGATCAAGTCCGGTTTGGCGAAGCTACCGATTTCCTTGCTGACGTGGGCCAGCAGTTCTTTCTTCAAGTCATCGTTGGGGGCGACGCCATTCATGGGGGTGACGAAGGCGTAGATACCCTGGCCTTTGATGTCGTGGGGGTAACCGACCACGGCGGCCTCGGCAATGCTGTCGTGCAGTACCAGCGCGCTCTCCACTTCGGCCGTGCCGATGCGGTGCCCGGAGACATTGATGACGTCGTCGATGCGCCCGGTGATCCAGTAGTCGCCGTCCTCGTCGCGGCGCGCGCCATCGCCGGTGAAGTAGTAGCCGGGATAGGGCTTGAAGTAGGTTTCGACCATCCGTTTCGGATCGCCGTAGACGCTGCGGATCTGCGCTGGCCAGCTGGACTTGATGGCCAGCACGCCGCTGCCGGCGCCTTTGATTTCCTTGCCGTGTTCATCGAGCAACACCGGTTGTACGCCGAACATCGGTTGGGTGGCGCAACCGGGTTTGACCCGTTGGGTGCTGACCAGTGGGCTGAGCATGATGCCGCCGGTTTCGGTCTGCCACCAGGTATCGACAATCGGGCAACGCTGTTCGCCGACGGTATTGAAGTACCACTCCCAGGCTTCCGGGTTGATGGGCTCACCGACGGTGCCGAGCAATCGCAGGCTCTCGCGGGACGTTTGCTTCAATGGCTCGGGGCCCTCACGCATTAACGCACGCAGGGCGGTCGGGGCGGTGTAGAAGATATTCACGTGGTGCTTGTCGATCACCTGCCAGAAGCGCGAGGTGCTGGGATAGCTCGGCACGCCTTCGAAGATCAGTGTGGTCGCACCGTTGGCCAACGGCCCGTAGACGATGTAGCTGTGGCCGGTAACCCAGCCGACATCGGCGGTGCACCAGAAGACTTCACCGTCGCGATAGTCGAGCACGTATTTGAAGGTCATCGCCGCTTGCAGCAAGTAGCCGCCCGTGGTGTGCAGCACGCCTTTGGGTTTGCCGGTGCTGCCGGAGGTGTAGAGGATGAACAGCGGGTCTTCAGCGTCCATCGGCTCTGGCGGGCAATCGTCAGCGACATCACGCAGGGCGTGGTGATACCAGAGGTCGCGGCCTTCGACCCAATTCACCGGGTTTTGGGTGCGTTCGACCACGATCACGCTGCTGACGTCCGGGCAACTTTGCAGAGCCTTGTCGACGTTCTGTTTGAGCGGCACGAATTTACCGCCGCGCACGCCTTCATCGGCGGTGATCACGGTGCGGCAGTCGGCATCGAGGATCCGGTCACGCAGCGAGTCCGGGGAGAAACCGCCGAACACCACTGAATGAATCGCGCCGATCCGCGCGCAGGCGAGCATGGCGTAGGCGGCTTCGGGGATCATCGGCATGTAGATGCACACGCGGTCGCCTTTTTTCACGCCACGGCTTTTGAGCACATTGGCCAGTCGGCAGACGTTGTGATGGAGTTTTTTATAGGAGATCTGGGTGGAGTCGGCGGGGTCATCGCCCTCCCAGATGATCGCGATTTGATCGCCGCGCTTTTCCAGGTGACGGTCGATGCAGTTGTAACTGACGTTTAACTTCCCGCCGGCGAACCAGTTCGCCTCACCGGTTTTCAGGTCGTAACGCTGGACGGTTTGCCACGGCGCGCTCCAGTCGAGGAACCGCGCGGCCTGTTCGGCCCAGAAGGTGCTGGGGTGTTCAATGGATTCACGGTACAGGCGCTTATAGTCGTCCTGACTCAACTGTGCAGACCGGCGGACGGCATCGGCTTTGGGGAACGTGCTGATATCGAACATGACGGTTCCTTATGCTTGTTTTGCGACAAGAATAAAGATGCGCCGAGTGGGGAAAGGGTTCAAGTCGAACGCCCACCGGTTTGGAAGGTGCCCGCCGCAAGGCTTTTGATCGACGCAAACCAATGTGGGAGCGAGCCTGCTCGCGATGGGGGTATGACATTCAACATCAATCTGAATGTCAGACCGCTATCGCGAGCAGGCTCGCTCCCACAAGGGCAGCCGGGTGGCGTCAGATCAACCGCGGTGACGACCGCGGAAGTAGTTGATCAGGCCTTGGGTGGAAGCATCGTCGGCCGGGGATTCTTCGCTGCCGACCAGGCGGTTGTAGACGCCTTTGCCCAGCTCTTTACCCAGCTCCACGCCCCACTGGTCGAAGGCATTGATGCCCCAGACCACGCTTTGCACGAAGACTTTGTGTTCGTACAACGCCACCAGAGCGCCAAGACGACGCGGGCTGATGCGTTCGACTACCAGGGTGTTGCTCGGACGGTTGCCCGGGATCACCTTGTGCGCTGCCAGCTTTTGCACTTCAGCTTCGGCCATGCCCTTGTCACGCAGCTCGGCTTCGGCTTCGGCGCGAGTCTTGCCAAGCATCAATGCCTGGCTTTGCGACAGGCAGTTGGCGTACAGCCACTGGTGGTGGTCGGACACCGGGTTGAAACTGACGATCGGCACAATGAAGTCGGCCGGGATCAGCTGGGTGCCCTGGTGCAGCAACTGGTGGTAAGCGTGTTGACCGTTGCAACCCACGCCGCCCCAGATGACCGGGCCGGTGTCGGTGGACACTGGCGTGCCGTCCTGACGCACGCTCTTGCCGTTGGATTCCATGTCCAGCTGTTGCAAGTGCTTGGTGATGTTACGCAGGTAGTGGTCGTACGGCAGGATCGCGTGGCTTTGCGCGCCCCAGAAGTTGCCGTACCAGACGCCGAGTAGAGCCAGCAGTACCGGCATGTTCTGTTCGAATGGCGCGCTCTGGAAATGCTGGTCCATGGTGTAGGCACCGGACAGCAGTTCCTTGAAGTTCGACATGCCGATGGCCAGGGCAATCGGCAAACCGATGGCCGACCACAGCGAGTAACGACCGCCGACCCAGTCCCACATCGGGAAGATGTTCTCTTCGCGAATACCGAACGCCACGGCCGCCGCGTTGTTGCTGGAAACGGCGATGAAGTGACGGTACAGCTCGGCTTCCGAACCACCCTGGGCCAGGTACCAGGCGCGTGCGGCCTGGGCATTCTTCAGGGTTTCGAGGGTGTTGAAGGATTTCGACGAGACGATGAACAGCGTGGTCTCGGCGCGCAGCTTCATGGTCAGTTCGTGGAACTCACTGCCGTCGATGTTCGCCAGGTAATGGCAACGCACGCCTTTCTGGGCGTAGGACAGCAGCGCTTCGGACACGAGCTCAGGGCCGAGGAACGAGCCACCGATACCGATGTTCACCACGTCAGTGATCGGCTTCTCGGTGTAACCGCGCCACAGACCGTCATGGATTCGGCCCACGAGGTCGGTGATTTGGTTGAGCACCTTGTGCACGTCGGGCATCACGTTGACACCGTTGACCGACAGCTTGTCGCCCACCGGACGGCGCAGTGCTGTGTGCAGGGCCGGGCGTCCTTCGGAAGCGTTGACGATCTCGCCCGAGAACAGCGCTTTGATCGCGCCCTTGAGGTCGACTTCGTTGGCCAGGCCCACCAGCAGATTGCGGGTTTCGGCGTTGATCAGGTTTTTCGAGTAGTCGAGAAACAGGCCGCAGCTGCTAAGGGTGAATTGAGTAAAACGCTGCGGATCGGCATTAAAGGCTTCGCGCATGCTGAAATCCTGCATGGCTTGGCGGTGGTCATTCAGCGCTTGCCAAGCGGGCAGAGCGGTAACGTCGTGAGGAGTGCGGTAATACGCCATCGCTGCGGTTTTCCTTTTACTTGAACGGCCTTTTGAACACTAAAGATCCCGGAGCGCTGCGGATGGGCGTCCGGTCAACTGCGTCGACACGATTTCTGGCGCAGGGCGAATACAGTAAACCTCGCGCTGCAATCTGTCTTGACTTTGTCTGACCTGCTCCCGGTACTTTTTTAACATTTAACCAGGCGCGGTCCGACAAACGGAAGGCTAGCAGGGGGCGCGGTTCGGTCAGGCGACCTGAACCGGAATGGCATTGCTGGTGTGGCTCAGCTCGTTACCCGGTGCCATGTAGAGCATGCGCGGCTTGAAGTTGAGCAGTTCGGCTTCGCTGTAGTGAGCGTAAGCGCAGATGATCACGCGGTCGCCGACCTTGGCCTTGTGGGCCGCGGCACCGTTGACCGAGATCATGCGCGAACCTTCTTCGCCACGAATTGCGTAGGTGGTGAAGCGTTCGCCGTTGTCGATGTTGTAGATCTGGATCTGTTCGTACTCACGGATGCCGGACAAATCCAGCCATTCGCCGTCGATGGCGCAAGAACCTTCGTAATCGAGTACAGCGTGGGTGACTTCGGCGCGATGCAGCTTGGCCTTGAGCATGATGGCGTGCATGAGTGTTTCCCCGGGTCGGAATCGAACGGGGGGCAGTTTGCCCGAAGGCTTGAAGGGCGGCAATACGATGCGGAAATTGACGCAGGACCAATGTGGGATCGCCGCACCGCCGCTCCCACAGGGTTTTGTAGTGTTTATGCAGGCGCGTCGAGGTTCAGATGCAGGTTGTCGATCAACCGCGTCGTGCCCAGGAACGCCGCCACCAGAATCACCAGATCCCGATCTTCGGTCGTCGCCGGACGCAAGGTCAGTGCATGGCGAATTTCCAGGTAATCCGGACGCAGGCCGGCGGCTTCCAGTTGCTTGATCTGCTCGTTGAGCAGCGTCGGGTAATCGCGCTCGCCCTGTTTGATCGCGTCGCTGATCCGGGTCAGGGTGCGATAGACCTCTGGCGCGATGGCCCGTTGTTCTTCGCTGAGGAAACCATTGCGCGACGACAGCGCGAGGCCGTCAGCCGCCCGTACGGTGGGCTCGCCGATGATCTGGATCGGCATGTTCAGGTCATGCACCAGGGCGCGAATCACTGCCAGTTGCTGAAAGTCTTTCTGGCCGAAGATCGCCAGGTCCGGTTGGACCATGTTGAACAGTTTGCTGACGACTGTTGCCACCCCTTCGAAATGCCCCGGACGGCTGGCGCCGCACAGGCCCTCAGACAGTTGTGGAACGCTGACGCGGGTCTGGCCGGCCATGCCGTCGGGGTACATTTCTTCGACGGTTGGGGCAAACAGCAGATGGCAACCGGCCTGGAGCAGTTTCTCCTGATCGGCGGCCAGGGTCCGCGGGTATTTGTCGAGGTCTTCGCCGGCGCCGAATTGCAGCGGGTTGACGAAGATGCTCGCAACCACGAAATCCACCCGTTGGGTGGCTTTGGTAATCAGCGCGATATGCCCGCTGTGCAGGTTGCCCATGGTTGGTACGAAGCCGATGCGCTTGCCTTCGCTACGGGCACGGGCCACGGCGGCCCGCAATTCACGTACGGTTTTTACGGTGTTCATGCAGAGAATCCGTGTTCGATGCCAGGGAAAGTCGCCGCTTTGACTTCAGTGACGTAAGCGCTCAAGGCGGCTTGAATGCTGGTTTGGCCGGTCATGAAGTTCTTCACGAATTTTGGTACGCGGCCGGTAATGGACAGGCCCAGCATGTCGTGCAGGACCAGGACCTGACCGTCGGTGCCACTGCCGGCGCCGATGCCGATCACCGGGATGTTCACCGCCTGGCTGATTTCTTCGGCCAGCTCGCTGGGCACGCATTCGAGCAGCAGCATGGCCGCGCCGGCCTGCTCCAGAGAGATCGCGTCGGCACGCATCTGCCGCGCCTGGTTCTCGTTGCGGCCCTGGACCTTATAGCCACCAAGGATGTTGACTGACTGCGGCGTCAGCCCCATGTGCGCGCACACCGGGATGCCGCGTTCGGCCAGCAGACGGATAGAGTCGGCGAGCCACAATGCCCCTTCAACCTTGATCATGTGCGCACCCGCCTGCATCAACAGCGCGCTGTTGGTCATGGTTTGTTCGAGGGTGGCGTAGGCCATGAAGGGCAGGTCGGCGAGGATCAGGGCATCGGTGTTGCCGCGTTTGACGGCCGCCACGTGGTAGGCCATTTCAGCAGTGGTCACCGGCAGCGTGCTGTCGTGACCTTGCAAGACCATGCCGAGGGAGTCGCCCACCAGCAGCACTTCAACCCCGGCTTCATTGCAGGCGTGGGCGAAGGTCGCGTCATAGCAGGTCAGCATGGTGATCTTTTCACCTTTCTGCTTGAGGCTCTGGAGCGTGGTCAGGGTGATGGCTGGCATGAAAAAATCCTCATTACAGGCGCTATGAAAACTACTGCGAGTAACGCGCGTGATTCGTCATTTATACAGGCGCACCTTCTTTCGTGGTGCTTGTAAGGCCTGGATTGCGCCCTTTGGCGCCGCGTTGGCGGCAGCGGGACGCCTATAGTCGTGAGGAGAACCCCGGAAGTCAATTGCATGTGTTACCGCATTGTTACGCCTGGGGTGTTACCGGCGTTACTGATGCGATTCAGCAGGTATCTGTGAGGCGTGATCTGGCGTCGGACACCAAACCAATGTGGGAGCGAGCCTGCTCGCGATAGCGGTCATTCAGTCAACATCACTGTCGAATGTCAGTCCGTCATCGCGAGCAGGCTCGCTCCCACAGAGATATCTGTCAGGCGTGAGCGAGGCGTTCCAGGCCGACGAACGGGCAGGCGGCGAGTAATTCTGCGAGGGTGCGGCCATCGGCCAGGCGCAGATCCGCCGGAGCCAGTTCGGCCAGCGGATAGAGCACAAAGGCTCGCGCCTGCATGTGATAGTGGGGGACTTTGAGGCGAGGCTCGTCGATCAGTCGATCGCCGAACAGCACGATGTCCAGATCCAGCGTGCGCGGCCCCCAGCGTTCAACGCGCTGGCGGCCTTGTCCGTTCTCGATGGCTTGCAGGGCATCGAGCAGTTCCAGCGGCGCGAGGCGGCTGTCGAGGGCGGCGACCGCGTTGGTGTAACGCGGTTGGCCGGGCAGCAGCGAATCGCTTTGATAAAACCCGGAAACCCCGACCAGTTCAGTCTGCGGCAAGCGCGCCAAAGCCTCGACAGCGCTGCGCAACTGTTCGGCGGGGTCAGCCAGATTGCTGCCCATGCCAATGTAGATGCGTTCCATGGCTTACTCGCCTGTCGTGCTCGAGGCGCCGGCAGCGCGTTTGCGCTTGGCACCGCCACTGCGGCGACGTTTGCGCGGAGCGCCGCTGCCGTCGTCCTTGCCGCTGAGTTCGCGGATCATGTCCCGACGTTCGCTGTCGTTGGCGTCTTGATAGTCGGTCCACCATTCGCCCAGGCCATCGGTCTGTTCGCCGGCGCTTTCGCGCAGCAGCAGGAAGTCGTAACCGGCGCGGAACCGCGGGTTGTCCAGCAACAGGTCGGCACGCTTGCCGCTGCGGCGTGGCAGACGCTCCTGCATGTCCCAGATCTCGCGGATCGGCATGGTGAAGCGTTTCGGAATCGCAATGCGCTGGCACTGTTCGGCAATCAACTCGTGCGCCGCTTCTTGCATGGCCGGAATCGGCGGCATGCCACGTTCTTGCAGGCGCAACACACGGGCCGGCAGCGCAGGCCACAGTAATGCTGCAAACAGGAACGCCGGGGTGACCGGTTTGTTCTGCTTGATCCGCAAGTCCGTGTTGATCAGCGCTTCACTGATCAGCGTGTGGGTGTACGTCGGGTTGTATTCCAGCGCCTCGGCACTGGCCGGGAACAGCGGATCGAACAGCTGTAGGTCGACCAGCATTTCAAAGGTGTCCGCGGCGTGCCCGGAGAGGAACAGCTTGAGCACTTCTTCGAACAGGCGGGCTGATGGAATCTCGCGCAGCATTGGTGCCAGATCGCGGATCGGCAGGGCGCTGTGCTTCTCGATACCGAAATTCAGCTTGGCGGCAAAACGCACGGCCCGCAGCATCCGCACCGGGTCTTCCTGGTAGCGCTGTTTCGGATCGCCGATCAGGCGGATCAGGTGATTACGGATGTCGTGTACGCCATTGGCGTAGTCGAGAATGCGCTCGCTGACCGGATCGTAATACAAGGCGTTGATGGTGAAGTCGCGGCGTTGCGCGTCTTCTTCCAGGGTGCCGTAGACGTTATCGCGCAGAATGCGCCCGCTCTCGTTACGGGAAGACTGGTTGCTGTCTTCGTCCTCGTCGTTTTGCGGGTGATTGGCGCGGAAGGTCGCGACTTCGATGATTTCGCGGCCAAAGTGGATATGCACCAGTTTAAAGCGACGACCGATGATCCGCGCGTTGCGGAATTCGGCCCGTACCTGTTCAGGGGTGGCACTGGTGGCGACGTCGAAGTCTTTCGGCGTGATGCCGAGCAGCATGTCACGCACACAGCCGCCGACCAGGTAAGCCTGGTAACCGGCGTTCTGCAAGCGTTCGACGATGTTGACCGCGTAACGGCTGAATTGCGCCTTTTGCAGCGAATGTTGGCCGCTATTGAGCACTTCAGGTGTGCTGCGGATGTGTTGCGTACGACGCAGGGGAGAACGGAATGACTGGAACAGCTTCTTCAGCATGGGATGCACTGTTTGAAGGAATGTTCGGCCATAACGAAGAATGACCGCATGATGGGCCGGGATTCTAGCATTTAGTCAGGGGATGGTGTAGGAAGCTGCGCAAGCGTGTGAAAGGGATGTCTGGTAGGTACAGGTTCTGTAGCAGCTAGAATGCCAAACGCCAGAAACCACAAGGGGAGCCGAAGCTCCCCCAGAAGTAGTTGCGTGCTCTATTTTTATTATTGGTTTCGGGCTTCTTGTTTTTGTTGAGCGCCCTCGCCATGAAGTTTTCCTTCATGACCCTCCCAATCGGGAGCCAAGAGCAAACGGATTGCTTTGGTCGCTGTGTTGCTATGATCGTGTGATCCAACCAGTTCAGGCACTGTCTTGGGACAGTTTTTTATTGTTCTCGGCCTGGTTGCGGGGCAAGCCCCAAATGCAACGCCTCTCCAAAAGAATCAGTTAGCTACGCCTCTCGCCGTCTTGTTTTTATTGTGCGTGAGTCGATTCGTCTTATTTTTATTGTCTTGTGCATTACTTGTTATTGTTCTTGTACTGAACATATAGCAGAGTGCGTGCCAACTTTTGCGAGACCCAGTAAAACAAGGGGTTAGGCGGCCTGATGGTGTTTTTCGAGGCCAAAAAAAACCGGGGCTTCGTTACCGTAAGCCCCGGCTTCTGTTACGTGAAAAAGCTGAGGTAACAGTTTTTCCACAATGTCACGTGTTACCCGCGCATCTGACAGGCGCGGTTCAGCTCTCGCTGGCCACCCCGGTCTTGCGCCGCGGGATGCCCAGGCGCTGACGGCGTTCCCACAGGCATTTGCGACTGACCCCGAGTTTGCGGGCCAGTTCGGTTTCGGTCATGTGATCCTGATGTTCAAGCACGAAGTGCTGGAAGTAGTCTTCCAGGGACAAATCTTCGGTCGGTTCGTGGCTGGTGTTACCGGCGTTGTTGCCCTGCTGGGGCGAGAGGCCGATGAAATCGTCGTCTTCCAGGTCGCTGAGTTCGATGTCGATGCCCAGCAGCTCGGCGGAAATCTCCGGGCTCTCGCACAGAATCACCGCACGCTCGACCGCGTTCTCCAGTTCGCGAACGTTACCCGGCCAGGAGTAATGCCGGATCGCCTGCTCGGCATCGGCGGCGAATTTCAGATCGGTGCGGTTGACCCGTGCGCTCTGCCGCGCCAGGAAAGCATTGGCGATTTCATTGACGTCCGCACCGCGCTCGCGCAGGGCCGGCAGCTTCAGGGCGATCACGTGGAGGCGGTAATACAAGTCTTCACGGAACTGGCCGATCTTCGCCAGGCTCTTGAGGTCCCGGTGGGTCGCGGCGATCAGGCGCACATCGACCTTCTGCGACTGGACCGAGCCAACCCGGCGGATTTCACCTTCCTGCAATACGCGCAACAGGCGGGCCTGGGCTTCCAGTGGCAGTTCACCGATTTCATCGAGGAACAAGGTGCCGCCGTCCGCCGCTTCCACCAACCCGGCACGTCCGGCGCTGGCGCCGGTGAACGCGCCTTTTTCGTGGCCGAAAAGTTCGGACTCGATCAGGCTTTCCGGAATGGCCGCGCAGTTCACCGAAATCATCGGCGCCTTGGCGCGTTTGGACAGGTTGTGCAGGGCACGTGCTACCAGTTCTTTACCGGTACCGGATTCGCCCTGGATCAGGACATTGGAATCGGTCGGCGCGACTTTACGGATTTTGCTGTACAGGTCCTGCATCGGCGGGCAAGAGCCGATGATGCCGATTTCGCCGTTGCTGTTGTCGACACCGCTTTTTGCTGCGGCGCCATTTGACGCTTTGCCGACGACCGGCTCACCGCTGGCTTGCGCCGATTGCCGGTCACGATGGATTCGCGCGACGGCCTGGAGCATCTCGTCGTGATCGAAAGGCTTGGCGATGTAGTCCACCGCGCCCATTTTCATGGAGTCGACGGCCGAGCGCAGGCTGGCGTAACTGGTCATGATCAGCACCGGAGTGCCCTGGGCAAGTTTGATCAACTCGGTACCCGGCGCGCCCGGCAGGCGCAGGTCACTGACGATCAGGTCAAACGTGGGAATGCTGAAGCGCTCTTGTGCTTCCTGCACGGATCCGGCTTCGCTGACCTGGTACTGGTTACGTTCCAGCAGGCGGCGCAAGGCGGAGCGGATAATTGTTTCGTCTTCGACGATCAAAATGTGCGGCATTGATTCGATACTCTCGACGGTCTCAGTTCACAGCGGACGTCGCTTCGACATGACGCGGTAAGGTCACCCGGATACGGGTGCCGCGTTGGCTTTGAACATCAGCCGGGCTGTCGATGGTGATTTGTCCATAATGCTCTTCAACGATGGAATAGACCAGTGCAAGGCCCAGACCGGTGCCTTCGCCAGGATCCTTGGTGGTGAAGAAGGGTTCGAACAGTCGGTCCATGATGCTCGAGGGAATACCGCTGCCTTCGTCTTCGACGATCAGATCGACCGTGTGTTCGCCGGCTTCGCTCTTGACGCGCACCGCACTGCCCGGAGGCGAAGCGTCGCGGGCGTTTGAGAGCAGATTGATCAATACCTGGGCGAGCCGCTGCGGGTCGCCTTCGACCCAATGATCGGGGGCGCACAGGTTGTAGAACTGTACTTCGAAATTGCGCCGGTTCAAGGCCAGCAGGCCGATGGCATCCTGGGCCACTTCCGCCAGACAAACGGGCTCGTCGCTGTGCTGATGACCGCCCGCATGGGCGAAGCTCATCAGCGACTGAACGATGCGCGACACGCGTTTGGTCTGCTCGAGGATCTGCCCGCTGATTTCCGTGAGCTCGGCGTCTTCTTCACGTTCTTCGCGCAGGTTTTGCGCGAGGCAGGCAATGCCGGTGATCGGGTTGCCGATTTCATGGGCCACGCCGGCCGCCAGTCGGCCGATGCTGGCCAGACGCTCGGAGTGCACCAGTTTGTCTTCGAGCATCTGGGTTTCGGTCAGGTCTTCCACCAGCAGCACCAGGCCGCTGTTACCCGGCGCCAGCGGTTCGTCGATCGCCGCTTTGTGCAGGTTCAGCCAGCGGGTCTGGCCATCGAGGGCCAGGTGCTGCTTGTGCAGGTGTTCATCCGGCAGATTGATGAAGCCTTGCAGCAGCTCTTTCCACGGATCGGCAATGGTGCTCAGGCGCGAACCGACCACACGCTGCGCGGCAATCCCGGTCAGCTCCTCCATGGCTTTGTTCCACATGAGGATTTCCTGATCCTTGGCCAGCGAGCACACACCCATCGGCAATTCCTGCAGGGTTTGGCGGTGGTAGCGGCGCAGGGCATCGAGTTCGGCGGCAAGGCCGGTGAGGCGCGAGTGGTAATCCTCGAGGCGACTTTCGATGAAGTGGATGTCTTCGGTGACGTAGTTTTCGCCACCGGCCTTGTAGGGCAGGAAGGTTTCGACCATGTCTTGCGCCACACTCGGGCCCATCAGGCCGGAGAGGTTGGCTTCAATACGGTCACGCAAACGACGCAAGGCGTAAGGCCGGCGTTCGTCGAACGGCAGATAAAGGTCACGCAGCGCCTGTTCGACCTCTTTCTGCGCCGCCTTGGCACCCAGCGGTTTGGCCAGTTGCGTGGCGAATTCCTGAGGCGAGGCAGCATGCAGTTCG
The DNA here is from genome assembly GCF_024168645.1 of Pseudomonas sp. GGS8. Lineage (NCBI taxonomy): Bacteria > Pseudomonadati > Pseudomonadota > Gammaproteobacteria > Pseudomonadales > Pseudomonadaceae > Pseudomonas > Pseudomonas sp. GGS8. The sequence continues at coordinate 2,890,690 of NZ_JALJWF010000001.1, forward strand.
CGGCGTTGCGGGCGGCGAACGTTGTCCACCGCACAGGCTTCGGCGGCGCTGGCCTCTTCGGGGCTGGCGTTGGTGAACAGTGAAATCAGGGTGAACATCAGCACGTTGGCGGCCAGCGAGGCAATCGCCGCCATGTGCCAGCTGGTGTCGTCCAGCACGTAAATCATGTTCAGCAACGGAATGTAGAAGCCTTGCAGATTGCCGACCAGCGGCAGCAGCATGGTCACCAGCCACACCAGAATCCCCGCCAGCAAGCCTGCGATGAAGCCGCGACGGTTGGCGGTCGGCCAGTACAGTACCGACAACACGCCCGGCAGGAACTGCAACGTGGCGACGAAGGCGACGATGCCGAGGTTGGCCAGATCCTGTTCCGCGCCCAGCATCAGGTAGAAACCGTAACCGGCCATGATGATCGCGACGATCAGCGCCCGGCGGGTCCATTTCAGCCAGCGGTAGATATTGCCTTCAGCGGGCGGCTGATAAAGCGGCAACACCAGATGGTTCAGTGCCATCCCGGACAGCGCCAATGTGGTGACAATGATCAGCCCGCTGGCCGCCGACAATCCACCGACATACGCCAACAGCGCCAGGGCTTTGCTATTGGCGGCGATGCCGATACCCAGGGTGAAATATTCCGGATTGGTGGTGGCACCGAGTTTCAGTCCGGCCCAGAGAATCAACGGCACTGCCAGGCTCATCAGCAGCAGGAACAGCGGCAAGCCCCAGCTTGCACTGACCAGCGAGCGCGGGTTGAGGTTTTCAGTAAAGGTCATGTGGTACATGTGCGGCATGACGATCGCCGAAGCGAAGAACACCAGCAGCAGTGTGCGCCATGGACCTTCCTGCAATGGCGTGTGCAGGGCGGCGAGGGCGGTCTGGTTCTGCAGCAACCACAGTTCCAGCTGTTGCGGGCCGTCGAACACGCCATAAAGTGCATACAGGCCGACGCCGCCAATCGCGATCAGCTTGATCACCGACTCGAAGGCAATCGCAAACACCAGGCCTTCATGTTTCTCGCGGGTGGCGATGTGGCGCGAGCCGAAGAAAATCGTGAACAGCGTAATCAGCGCGCAGAAGCTCAGGGCCACGCGATGCTGCACCGGTTCGTGGGTGAGGATGCCGATGGAATCGGCCACTGCCTGAATCTGCAACGCCAGCAATGGCAGCACGCCGATCAGCATGAAAATCGTCGTCAGCGCACCGGCCCAGGTACTGCGGAAACGGAACGCAAATAAGTCGGCCAGGGACGAGAGTTGATAGGTGCGGGTGATTTTCAGGATCGGGTACAAAAGCACCGGTGCCAGCAGAAACGCCCCGGAAACCCCGAGGTAGCTGGACAGAAAACCGTAGCCGTACTGATAGGCCAGGCCCACCGTGCCGTAAAACGCCCAGGCACTGGCGTAAACCCCCAGCGACAGGGTGTACGTCAGTGGGTGGCGGATGATCGCCCGGGGGATCATGCCCCGTTCACTGATCCAGGCCACACCGAACAGCACCGCCAGGTACGCGGCGCTGATCAGGATCATCTGGGTCAGGCTAAAGCTCATCGGCATCTTTTTGGCTCTGCAGGATGAAGGTCACGACGATCAGAATCAGCCAGAGCAAATAAGGGCGATACCAGGCGCCAGTGGCGTCGATCCACCAATCCATGATGGCCGGGGAAAACAGATAAATCCCCACTACCAGGAGCAGGACCAAGCGATAGATGTACATCCCGGCCTCTCTCTTTTATGCGCGTGCCCGAAAACGTGCGGCGATGGTAACGGATGGGCGCGCCACTGCAAGTGGCATCACCGCAGTTGCGCTTCGGGCAACGTCAGTGTGCGCGGGATCAGCGATGCATCCCAGTGGGCGATGCCCCAATTGAGCACTTCCCATGGTGTGGCGTCATTCAGTTCGATAACGGGATTGTGCCCCAGCGCCCGCAATGCGCGCAGTAACAGCGGTGTGGCCTGATCTTCGGTCAATGGCGGCGAACGATAGGATTTGCCGAGTTTGTGGCCGTCCGGCTGGGTAATCAGCGGGATGTGCAGGTAACGCGGTTGCGGCTGGCCAAGCAGTTCTTGCAGATAGAGTTGGCGCGGCGTGGAATCCAGCAGGTCGGCGCCGCGCACAATATCGGTGATGCCTTGCCAGGCATCGTCCAGTACCACCGCCAATTGGTAGGCATAGAGCCCGTCGCGGCGACGAATCACGAAGTCGCCGACCTCGCGGCCCAGGTGTTGACGGAATTCGCCTTGCACCCGGTCGATGAAGTGGTATTCCAGCTCCGGTACGCGCACGCGGATCGCCGCGTTCTCGGTGCCGTGCCCCGCGTTGCGGCAGAACCCGGGATAGATGCCGTGATACGGCTCCAGTTGCTTGCGCGAGCAGGTGCACGCATAGGCCAGGCCTTGGCTGAACAGGCGATTGAGGACCTCGGCGTAGGTCGCGTGCCGGTCACTCTGTCGGACCATCTCGCCATCCCACTCGAAGCCGTAGCTTTCCAGCGCCTTGAGAATTGCCGTCTGGGCGCCGGGTTCCTCCCGAGGAGGATCGAGATCTTCCATGCGCACCAGCCAGCGACCACCGACCGAACGGGCGTCGAGGTACGAGGCCAGCGCGGCCACCAGCGAACCGAAATGCAAATGCCCGCTGGGCGTGGGGGCGAAGCGCCCGATGTAGGTGGGGGAGGCGATGATGGTCATAAGGAGGGCGTCGGGCTGTTCAGTCGTTTTGAGCACGGCTTGAAGCCGCCTTCGCGAGCAAGCTTCGCGCCTACAGGACGTTGCGCTAGCCTTTGTAGGAGCGAAGCTTGCTCGCGAAGGCGATTTTAAATAGGCAACAAATGCCAGCAAATACCAGAAACAAAAAACGGAGCGTTCGCACGCTCCGTTTTTCGTTCAAGCTGCAATTACTTGCCGACTTGTTTTTCTTTGATTTCCGCCAGGGTCTTGCAGTCAACACACATGTCGGCGGTAGGGCGGGCTTCCAGTCGCTTGACGCCGATTTCGACGCCGCAGGACTCGCACCAGCCGTATTCTTCGTCTTCGATCAATTGCAGGGTTTTGTCGATTTTCTTGATCAACTTGCGCTCGCGGTCGCGGGCGCGCAATTCGAGGCTGAATTCCTCTTCCTGGCTGGCACGGTCTGCCGGGTCAGGAAAGTTGGCCGCTTCGTCTTTCATATGATCAACAGTACGGTCGACTTCCTGCATCAAGTCCTGTTTCCACTTGTTCAGGATCTTGGTGAAGTGAGCACGCATGGGTTTGCCCATGTACTCTTCGCCCTTCACTTCTTTGTAGGGTTCGAAGCCGCTGATCGACTGATTTTGCTGCTTTGCTTGGGTGGGCATGAAATGGACCGCCTCTACTCTTGTAATCCATTGCGCAGGATTGCTCCAACACCGACACCTGCCGGCCCTGCGGCTGCAAGCGGGCGAACTTACCAGATCAAATCGGACCGCGCTACTCCCGGATGTCGAGCCTGCGGCCCGTGGTGCTTGCAAAAGATTGCAAAGCCTCGTCTGGTGGCTAAGGAGACCTGATCAATTATTGATTTTAGTCAAACCTGAGACATACGCTTGAATCGATTGAGATCAGCGTTATATGGGCTCTGACCGCTTTAGACTCTCGCTCGTTCCTGCGCTTGGGTAGAATCAATTCTTTTCCCCGTTGTAAGGAAGGCTAATGGCTCCGTCCTACAGTGCGCGCAGTCGCGCTATCGAACCGTTCCATGTCATGGCCCTGCTGGCGCGGGCCAACGAGCTGCAAGCGGCTGGCCACGACGTGATTCATCTGGAAATCGGCGAGCCGGACTTCACCACCGCCGAGCCGATCATCCAGGCCGGCCAGGCCGCGCTGACGGCGGGGAAGACCCGTTACACCGCCGCCCGTGGCATTCCCGAGCTGCGTGAGGCCATTTCGGGTTTTTATCAGCAGCGTTACCGGCTGAGCATCGATCCGCAGCGCATCATGATCACGCCCGGCGGTTCAGGCGCGTTGCTGTTGGCCAGCGCCTTGCTGGTGGACCCGGGCAAGCATTGGCTGCTGGCCGACCCGGGTTACCCGTGCAACCGGCACTTCCTGCGCCTGGTGGAAGGCGCGGCGCAACTGGTGCCGGTCGGGCCGGACGTGCGTTATCAACTGACTCCCGACCTGGTCGCGCGTCACTGGGATCACGACAGTGTCGGCGCCTTGGTAGCGTCGCCGGCCAACCCCACCGGGACCATCCTGACCCGTGATGAGTTGGCCGGGTTGTCCGCGGCGATCAAGGCTCGTCACGGTCATTTGGTGGTCGACGAGATCTACCACGGCCTGACTTACGGCACGGATGCGGCCAGCGTGCTGGAAGTCGATGACAGCGCCTTCGTCCTCAATAGTTTTTCCAAGTATTTCGGCATGACCGGCTGGCGCCTCGGTTGGCTGGTCGCGCCCGAAGCGGCAGTCGGTGAACTGGAGAAGCTCGCCCAGAACCTCTACATCAGTGCACCGAGCATGGCGCAGTACGCCGCATTGGCCTGCTTCGAGCCCGCCACCATCAGCATTCTCGAGGAGCGCCGCGCCGAGTTCGGTCGACGTCGCGACTTTCTGCTGCCAGCCCTGCGGGAATTGGGTTTCGGTATCGTCGTAGAACCGGAAGGCGCGTTCTATTTGTACGCCGATATCAGCAAGTTCGGCGGCGATGCCTTCTCGTTTTGCCAACACTTCCTCGAAACCGAACACGTTGCGATTACCCCGGGGCTGGACTTCGGGCGTCATCAAGCCGGGCATCATGTGCGGTTTGCCTATACCCAAAGCCTTCCGCGCTTGCAAGAAGCAGTCGAACGGATCGCTCGCGGGTTGAAGAGCTGGCAAGGCTGATGCGCTTCCATCCTCCCCTCGAAGAAGGTCGCTTGATTCGTCGTTACAAACGTTTTCTCGCCGACATCGAAGCCGTTGGCGGCGAGTTGCTGACCATTCACTGCCCGAACACCGGTTCAATGCTTAATTGCCAGGTCGAGGGCGGGCAAGTCTGGTTTAGCCGCTCCACCGACCCCAAGCGCAAGTTGCCCGGTACCTGGGAAATTGGCGAAACCCCGCAGGGACGGCTGTTCTGTGTGAACACCGGGCGCGCCAACGGCTTGATCGAGGAGGCGCTGCGGGCTGGCGTCATCGCCGAGCTGAACGGCTTTACCGAACTGAAGCGCGAAGTGGCCTACGGTCAGGAAAGCAGCCGCATCGACTTTCGCCTCGATTACCCGGGCGGACCGGCTTATGTGGAAGTCAAAAGCGTCACCCTGGGCTTCGATGGTTCGGCGGTAGCGGCATTTCCTGATGCGGTGACCCAGCGCGGGGCCAAGCATTTGCGCGAGCTGGCACATTTGGCCCGGGACGGGATTCGCGCAGTGCAGTTGTATTGCGTGAACCTGACAGGGGTCGACGCGGTACGTCCTGCCGAAGAAATCGATTCGACCTACGCGGCGGCGTTACGCGAAGCAGTGGCGTGCGGGGTCGAAGTGCTGGCGTATGGCGTGCGCTTGACCCACGAAGAGTTGGTGGTCGATCGGCGCTTGGATGTGTTGCTGAACGGTTAGAGCGTGACCCAGATCCCTTGCTCGTCTTCGCGGCAGGGGATGGTGGTCAGGGATTGTCCGGCGCACGGTCCGGCGACGCATTCGCCGTCTTCGATCAGAAACAGTGCGCCGTGGGTGGCGCACTGGATCAGGCTGTTGCTGGGGTCGAGAAACTGGTCGGGCTGCCATTCCAGTGCGACACCACGGTGCGGGCAGCGATTTTCATACACGTACACTCGACCGTCTCGGCGCACAGCCAGAAGCTTCTGACCGTCGACGTCGAAACCGCGACTGCTGGCGTCAGCCAATTCGGCGCCTGTGCAAAGAAGTTTCATGTCTATCCTCAAATCCAGCGGCTCGTGACCCGGTATGTCCGAGCTTGACGTGCAAATGCAAGCAATTATCAAATGGCGGCTCGCCCTCAGGGCGATTACCGGATGCCGAGCATACTTGGCCTGTCATCTCTATGCCCGGGAAACCTTTAAAGGACGCTGTTTATGCACCTGTTCGATCCCGGTACGACTGGCCAATGACCCTTCTGGTTAAACCCCGTGCGTTGTTCATTGGCTTGAGCCTGCTGTGTTTGCTGGCGATCTGGCTGTCGCTGGCGCTGGGTCCGGTGAGTTTGCCGTTGTTCGATACGCTACGGGCGGCGCTGCGGCTGATCGGTTTGCCCACTGCGCCCGACGGGTTGGAGCAGGCTGAGCTGATCCTCAGTCAGATTCGCCTGCCGCGAACCTTGCTCGGTTTGGCGGTGGGCGGGGTTCTGGCGCTGTCCGGCGTGGCGATGCAGGGCTTGTTTCGCAATCCTCTGGCCGATCCGGGCCTGGTGGGGGTTTCCAGCGGCGCAGCACTGGGCGCGGCCATCGCGATTGTCGGCGGCTCGGTATTCGGTGGACTGCCTGAATCCTTCGGGCCTTATCTGTTGTCGGTGTGCGCGTTTCTCGGCGGGTTGGGGGTGACGGCGCTGGTCTATCGACTGGGGCGACGCAATGGCCAGACCAGCGCCGCCACCATGCTGCTCGCCGGTATTGCATTGACTGCCCTGGCCGGTTCGGCGGTCGGGCTCTTCACCTATCTGGCGGATGACGCGACTCTACGCACCCTGGCGTTCTGGAACCTGGGCAGCCTTAACGGCGCCAGTTACTCGCGGCTCTGGCCGTTGCTGCTGGTGAGCGCCGGTGTGGCGCTGTGGTTGCCGCGTCGGGCCAAGGCCTTGAATGCATTGTTGCTGGGGGAGTCGGAGGCCGGTCACTTGGGTATCGACGTCGAAGGCCTCAAACGCGAATTGGTGTTCTGCACGGCGCTGGGTGTCGGCGCGGCGGTAGCGGCGGCGGGGATGATCGGGTTTGTCGGCCTGGTGGTACCGCATCTGGTGCGGCTGCTGGCCGGTCCCGATCATCGGGTGCTGTTGCCGGCGTCGGTGTTGGCGGGGGCCAGTCTCCTGTTGTTTGCCGATCTGGTGGCGCGGCTGGCGCTGGCGCCGGCTGAGTTGCCGATCGGGATTGTCACGGCTTTCATTGGCGCGCCGTTCTTTCTGTATTTATTGCTCAGAGGGCGTGCCTGATGTTGCGAGCGCAGAACCTGCAAATCCGCCGCGGTCGAAAGATTGTCCTGACGGACATCACCCTTGAGCTTAAATCGGGCGAAGTCCTCGGCGTGTTGGGTCCTAATGGCGCCGGCAAAAGCACGTTGCTCGGCGCCCTCTGCGGTGAATTGCCTGCGGACCATGGCAGTGTCTGGCTCGATGAGCATGAATTGAGTCATTGGGCCGGGGGGCAGCGAGCCCAGCGTTTGGCGGTGTTGCCGCAAGTGTCGACCCTGGACTTTGCCTTTCGCGTCGAAGAAGTGGTCGGCATGGGCCGCCTGCCTTATCAAAGCGGCCGGGTCCGGGATGACGAGATTGTCGCCACCGCGCTACAGGCGGCCGATGCGGGGCACTTGAGCGGTCGCAGTTATCTGGCGTTATCCGGCGGTGAACGTCAGCGGGTGCATCTGGCGCGGGTGTTGGCGCAACTCTGGCCAGGCGAGGCGGGGCAGACGTTGTTGCTCGATGAGCCGACGTCGATGCTCGATCCGCTGCATCAACACACTACTCTGCAAGCGGTGTGTGAGTTCGCCGATCGCGGTGCGGCGGTGCTGGTGATCTTGCATGATCTGAACCTGGCGGCACGTTATTGTGATCGCCTGTTACTGCTCGAAGGTGGGCGTCTGGTGGCGCTGGACACGCCCGAACAGGTACTGCGTCCGGAACTGCTCAAGGCTGTGTTCGGGCTGGAAGTATTGGTGCAACCGCACCCGGAGCGTGGGCATCCGCTGGTTATCGCCCGCTGAGGTGTTTTAGGGATGAGAACGCGCGTGATGGTTTTTCTGGCTGCGCTGTTACTGAGTGCTTGCCAGCATGTAGCGGTGCCGCCGGTCAGCGGCGAAATCCGGGATCTGCGCAGCGGTCAGCTCATGACGGCGCAGGAACTGCTTGCACGGTTGGCTGAACCTTCGCGGCTGATCGTCGGCGAGCAGCATGACAATCGTGATCACCATCAACTGCAATTGTGGTTATTGCAGGCGCTGGGTGAGCGACGGCCGCAAGGCAGTCTGCTCCTGGAAATGCTGACGCCGGATCAGCAGCAACGCGTCGATGACGTTCGGCATGCCTCACCATTGCCGACCGATTTGTCCGGGGCATTGGCCTGGCAGTCGGGATGGGACTGGGATCTTTACGGGCCGATCGTTCGATTTGCCCTGATTCAGCCGTACCCGTTACTGGCGGCTAATCTGGGCACGCCTGAAGTCCGTAACGTCTATGCCAAGCCGCCGACATTGAGCGGTGCGCGCTCCAACGCTGCGACGGTCAAAAATAAGTTGCTGGCTCAGATCAGTGATTCCCACTGTGGTTTGCTGCCTGAATCACAGATGCCCGCGATGCTGGCCGTCCAGCAGCAGCGTGACCGACGGATAGCCGAGCGATTACGGGTGGCACCGATGCCTTCACTGTTGTTTGCCGGTGCGTTCCACGCACGCAAGGATGTCGGGGTGCCGATCCATGTGCTGGATCTGGGGGAGCCCGAGGCACCAACGGTATTGATGCTGGCAGAGCAGGGTGCGGAGGTCACGCCGGCCATGGCTGATTACGTCTGGTATACGCCCGCCACGCCGCCGCAGGATTACTGCGCGCAAATGCGTAAACAGTTCGGCAAACCGTCAGGCTAATAAGATCAGGCGAGTTTTCCACAGGCAAAAAAAGACCCGGCAAGTGCCGGGTCAAATAACCGTGATTAGCCTGATGAGGAGATAATCTGAGAGTCCGAACCAAGGGCTTTTCAGAATATCGACCAGTCTCGCGACCAGTTGTGATAATCATAGCGATTCTCATTACCAAGTCAACCGCTGATTTTCCATTCCCGTGAATTGCGTCATCCCTTCGCTGGAAAGCCTCGTAATCATTGGGTTTCAGGCTGTGCGCTTGAGTAAAACTACTCGTTCAATTCTTGTGGCGAGACGAAATAGCATCCAGCTGTTTGTTCAAGGCCTCCTTGCGCTCTGCGGGAATGTCGTTCCAGTGAACATCCATCAACGCGCCTTCAATCGCATACAACAACACCTTGGACGCCCGAAAACCGCGCGTGCGCACGGCCCGATAAGCATCCACAGCTCCCAGCCGACGCAAGTCCGAGGCACTGTGGATGCCCACGGCATGCAGCCATTGCGCCGACGTCTTGCCAAGATTCTTCAGGTGTTGCAGTTCATCATTCATCAAGCCTCCTTGCGACAGCCGAACGGTGCGTGGGCGAGCCTCTCAGCAGTGTAGCCATCAGTAGGAAAAGCGTGATTGTTTGGTCGGTTTCGACGCAAAAGCTTCTAAGAGGCAAACTCAAGAAGCGGCGTGAAAAGGCGGAGTATGTAGTCCGAAGGCGTGTGGAAAATTGAGTTTTCGAGCAAAAAAAGTACAAAGTCCAGCGCAAAGCGGGGGCGCCGGACTGTGTGAAGCGTCGCTTTTTTAGCGGGTGCGATAACGCAGGCGTGTACCGAAATTCATCGACATCAAAATTTCATCGGCACTTAACTCTGGCGGGAAGTAGGCACCGGAGATCTGCGCGTGGGCCAGGCTCGCGCCTTCCATGGACGAGTTGCGAAAATCGATGCCGCGCAAGTCGGCAGAACGGAAATAGGCATCGGTGAAGTCGATGCCGTCGGCGTTCAGTTCACGTAGATCAAGGCCGCGGAAGTCACCACCGACCATGTCGATGGGGCCATCTTTCGGGCGTTCGTTGTTAAAGCCTGTGATGTCGTCTTTGTGCAGCAAGGCATAAAGCGGGGTGTCGAGAAGTTTCGGCTGGCTCATGTCGCATCACCTGATGGTTTTATGGCGCCAGTATAGTGCCACTATTTGGCAGCCGTGAAGCCGGCGAGGGCTTCACGGCTGAAATTGTTTCTTACAGGCCTGGCAAGCGTTGGCGAATTTGCGCAACGACGGTGTCGAGAGTGCCACTTTCATTGGTCTGGACGCGTTTGCTGCAGAGGATTTCAGCTGGCGTCAGGGCCTCGCGGCTGGCTTGCTGGGCGGCGATAACGGCCAGATTGGCATCGGACGGATCGTTGTTGTCCGCCTGACGTTGCTTCAGCCAGCTTTCGATCACCGCTTGTGGTGCGTCGCAATCGAGGATCAGGAACGGTGCACCGGTGGCCTCGGCGATTTTTGCCGCACCGTCACGTTGGTCGCGCTTGAGATAAGTGGCATCGATCACCACCGGGAAGCCGGCACGCAGAATCACATCGGCAACTTCATGCAGACGGGCATAGGTGGCGACGCTGGCGTCGGCGCTATAGATGCCGGCCTGCGGGGCGTTCGGTACGGTCTGTTCGCCAAACATACGCTTGCGCTCGACATCCGAACGCAGGCGAATGGCACCCAATGCTTCCACCAGACGCATGGCCACATGGCTTTTGCCGACGGCGGAAACACCATGGGTGATCGCCAGGAAACGCGAAGGAATGGTGCTGTAGCTTTCCGCCAGGTTGGCGTAGTTGCGGTACTGACGCAGCGTAGTAGCGCGCTGCACCGGATCGGCTTCGGCCGGCATGCTGAACAGGCTGACCTTGGCGCGAACCAGTGCGCGGTAGGCTTTATAGAAGTTCAGCAGCTCAAGGCCCTGGTAGTCGCCGGTCAGTTCCAGGTATTGGCTGATGAAACGGCGCGCCAGGCTCTTCAGGCCACGGTCTTCCAGGTCCATTGCCAGGAAACCGGTGTCGGCGTAAACGTCGGTGAAGCGGAACGGTTCGTTGAACTCGATGCAGTCGAAGATCACCACTTTGCCGTCGATTACAGTGGCGTTGCCCAAGTGAATGTCGCCATGGCATTCGCGAATGAAACCGTCGGCCTTGCGCTGGGTGAACAGCGGCTTGAGGCGCTCGAAGCTGCTTTCGGCCCAGGCTTGCAGTGCGTCGAGTTGCAGCAGATCGGCCTTGTCGCTGAGGAACGGGCGGATCTGTTCGAAGTTCTGCCGTACCGGCGCCATGACGCTGTCCGGCGTGCCGGCTTCGTGTTCGGCAGGCACTTTCGGTGCGCCGAGATGGAATTGAGCAATCTGTGCGGCCATCTCGTCAATGTGCGCGGTGGTCAATTCGCCGTTGGCTTGCAGGGTGCTGAGCAGTTGGCTTTGTGGGAACTGGCGCATTTTCAGGGCGTAATCGACAACCGGGCCATCGCCGCCCAGTTGTGGTGCCTCGGCGCTGCCGGTGATCGGCAGCACTTCAAGATACAAATCACGGGTCAGACGCTGGTTCAGGCGCAGCTCCTCGCCGCAGAAATGCTTGCGAGCTTGGAGACTGGTGAAGTCGAGGAAGCCGAAATTCACCGGCTTCTTCACTTTATAAGCGTAGGGACCGGTGAGTATCACCCAGGAAATATGGGTCTCGATGACCTGGAACCCTTCTACGGGATGCGGGTAGAGGGCCGGGTTTTGCAGGGCAACGATCAGGGACTGGCTCACAGGCGATCCTTCAGAGTCTGGGGAAAATTCAAGGCCGTCATTATGGCTGCAAGTCCGTCCGACGCAAACCTCAGAGGGCTCCTGTTGAGGATGAATAAAGTGCGTATAATCCGCCGCCATGACTCGAACTCGATCCCCCCGCACTCCTAAAAAACCACCTTCCAAGGGCATGCGTCCTTGGCTGGGCTGGGCCCTTAAACTCAGCCTGGTCGGCCTTGTGGTGCTCGCCGGGTTCGCGGTTTACCTCGACGCTGTGGTCCAGGAGAAATTCTCTGGCAAGCGCTGGACCATCCCGGCCAAGGTGTACGCGCGCCCGCTTGAGCTGTTCGTCGGACAAAAGCTCAGCAAGGACGACTTCCTCACCGAACTCGATGCTTTGGGCTACCGGCGCGAAGCTGTCAGCAACGGCCCCGGCGCGGCAGCGGTCAATGGCAATACCGTCGACTTGAATACCCGAGGCTTCCAGTTCTATGAAGGTATGGAGAGCGCCCAGCCCGTGCGCGTGCGGTTCTCCGGCGATTATGTGGCCGAGCTCTCGGCGACCAATGGTTCGAAACTTTCTGTGGTGCGACTGGAGCCGCTGCTGATCGGCGGGATTTACCCGAAAAACCTTGAAGACCGCATCCTGATCAAGATCGATCAGGTTCCACCGTATCTGCTCGATACCCTGGTTGCCGTAGAAGACCGGGATTTCTACAGCCACTGGGGCGTGTCGCCGAAGTCGATTGCCCGAGCTATCTACGTCAACACCTCGGGCGGCAAGATGACCCAGGGCGGTAGCACGCTGACGCAACAGTTGGTCAAGAACTTCTACCTCACCAATGAACGCAGCCTGACCCGTAAGCTCACCGAAGCCATGATGGCGATGTTGCTTGAGCTGCATTACGACAAGCGCGACATTCTTGAGGCTTACCTCAATGAAGTGTTCGTCGGCCAGGATGGTCAGCGCGCGGTGCACGGCTTCGGCCTGGCCAGCCAGTTCTTCTTCGGGCAGCCATTGTCCGAGCTGAAGCTGCACCAAGTCGCTTTGTTGGTGGGCATGGTCAAGGGTCCGTCCTATTACAACCCGCGTCGCAACCCCGAGCGGGCGCTGGAACGGCGCAATCTGGTCCTCGATGTTCTGAAGGAGCAAGGCGTTGCCAGCGCCGAGCAGGTTGAGGCGGCGAAGAAAATGCCATTGGGTGTGACCACTCGCGGCAAGTTGGCCGACAGCTCGTTCCCGGGCTTCCTCGATCTGGTTAAACGTCAGTTGCGCGAAGACTACCGCGATGAAGACTTGACCGAAGAAGGGCTGCGAATCTTCACCAGTTTCGACCCGATCCTGCAGATGAAAGCCGAAGCCTCGGTCAATGACACGTTCAAACGTCTTTCGGGTCGCAAAGGGGCCGATGACGTGGAAGCGGCGATGGTCGTGACCAACCCGGAAACCGGTGAAGTTCAGGCCATGATCGGCAGCCGTCAGGCGAGTTTCGCCGGTTTCAACCGGGCGCTGGACGCAGTACGACCGATCGGTTCTTTGATCAAACCGGCGGTTTATCTGACAGCCCTTGAGAAACCGAGCCAGTACACGCTGACCAGTTGGCTGTCGGACGACTACTTCTCGGTCAAGGGCGCGGACGGTCAGATCTGGAAACCACAGAACTATGACCGCCGTTCCCACGGCACGGTGTTCCTGTATCAAGGGTTGGCGCATTCCTACAACCTGTCGACCGCGCGTCTCGGGTTGGCGGTGGGCGTGCCGAATGTCTTGAAGACCCTGGCACGTCTGGGGGTGAGCCGCGAATTCCCGGCGTTCCCGTCGATGTTGCTCGGTGCTGGCGGTATGACCCCGATCGAAGTGGCGACCATGTACCAGACGCTGGCCAATGGCGGGTTCAATACGCCGATGCGCGGGATTCGCAGCGTACTGACTGCCGAGGGTGAGCCGCTCAAGCGTTATCCGTTCCAGATTCAGCAGCAATTTGATCCGGCGTCCATTTACCTGATCCAGAACGCCATGCAGCGCGTCATGCGTGAAGGCACCGGCAGTTCGGTTTACAACGTGTTGCCGAAAACTCTGACCCTGGCCGGCAAGACCGGTACCAGTAACGATTCGCGGGACAGCTGGTTCGCCGGTTTCAGTCAAGATCTGCTGGCCGTGGTCTGGCTCGGGCGCGATGATAATGGCAAGACACCGTTCACCGGTGCCACCGGTGCGCTGCAGGTCTGGACCAGTTTCATGCGTAAAGCTGATCCGCTGCCGCTGGACATGCCGCAGCCGGACAATATTGTTCAGGCCTGGGTCGATTCGCGCACCGGGCAAGGTTCCGAAGCCAACTGCCCAGGTGCGGTGCAGATGCCGTATATTCGCGGCAGTGAACCGCCTCCCGGTGCTGCTTGCGGTGGCGAAAGCCCTGCAGAATCGGTGATGGATTGGGTCAAGGGCTGGATGAATTAAGCAAAGAGGATTTGAAGTGAACAAGTGGTTGATTCCAGCGGTGACTGCCGTGGCTTTGCTCAGCGGCTGCTCCACTGTGCAGCGTGGTTCGATCCCGGTTGAGGATGCCGGCACTGCCGTCTCCAACAGCGAGCGGATTTCGGCGAATGGCGGGTTCCGGCAGTCGACGGTGAAGCGTCCTGTCCAAGCTCAGACTCAGGCGATCCCGCAAGGTGACACGGGGGTCGTGGTGATGGTCCCGGGGGGTGGCGCTGTCTCCTCGGCGCCGATCAGCACTTCGCCGATTACCCCGGGTCCGATTACTCCGGGGCCGATTGATACCTCGCCGGTTCAGTCGGCACCGATCAATCAGGGCAGTTACAGCATGCCGTCGACGCCCAGCGGGATTCCTTCGGCGAACTCCGGCGGTCTGTCCGCCGATGAACAACTGGACGGTCCGGTCCTGGCATTGTTGACCACCGCCCAGCAGCAACAGGCCAGTGGCGACCTTAATGGTGCATCTTCCAGCCTCGAACGTGCCCAGCGTGTTGCACCGCGCGAGCCGCAAGTGCTTTATCGTCTGGCGCAGGTACGTATGGCTCAAGGTGATGCGGCGCAGGCCGAGCAGTTTGCCCGTCGTGGTCTGACGTTCGCCAATGGGCGTCCGGATCTTCAGGCCAGCCTGTGGGAATTGATCGCCCAGGCCCGTGAGAAGCAAGGTGACCCGGCCGGTGCAGCATTGGCTCGTCAGAAGGCCAAGGTTTCGCTGTGATGGATATGCGCTTTCCGAAGATTGCCGAGCAGTTGCTGTTGATCGAGCGCGAACTGCGCGTTCAGGGTTGGTGGGATGAAGTGCCGCCGTCCGCTGAGGCGCTCTCCAGCGTTGAACCGTTTTCGGTGGATACGCTGGATTTCGAGCAATGGCTGCAATGGATCTTCCTGCCAAGGATGAAGTCGATCCTGGAGCAGAACCAGCCATTGCCCAACGCATCGGGGATTCAGGAGATGGCCGAAATGGTCTTCGCCTCCCGCAACGTCCAGGGCAAGGATCGGCAGCTTCAGGTCTTGCTCAAAGAGTTCGACGTGTTGATCAGCGTCTCCCGCTGAATCGGAAACTGCCAGTGCTTACTGGCAGTTTTTCGTAATCTGTTTCTGTGCTTCGGTGATGCGCTCCTGACGTTGTTGGTCGGTCAGGCGGCGCGTCTCGCCGTCGACTTCTTCTCGTAATCGTGGATTGTTCTGCAGTTGAGCCAGGTTCGTCCGGGCCTGTTCGCAGAACACTTTTAGCTGGGCCTGCTGCTCGGCGACCTGTTTTTTCACTTTGTGATCGATGGCTTTTTGATCGCCTATGACGTTGCCGCGTGGCAGCGTGCCTGGTTTGCCGACGGGCGGGGAGGGCGTGACCATCAAGGTGGCCTCCCGGCCTTGGGGCGGTTGCGCATCGAAATGGGTGACGCCCTGGGCATCGACCCATTTATAGATCTGACCCGCCATGCACAAAGGGCTCAGGCTGATCAGCAAGCCGGTGGTGAGGAAGAACGTTCGCATGCCATTTCCTTGTCATGAGTGCGCAATTGAAGCTAACACAGTTGCGGTTTAAAGGTTTTTTCTTGCGTTCTCATGCGCTTAGTTCGAATAAAGCACATTGACGGCTTGACTTGCGATGGGCGAAACAGAAGAATCCAAAGTCCGCTGTAGAGGGACTGCCAGAAGCAGACCCACTCGGTAGATCATGAGGCGCACATCCGCGCCGACCTGTTACACCCGCAACGCGTTACCTCGCGCTGGGTGGGAAAGGCCCGCAACACTTGGGACGATCCCAATACTTGCTCAGTCAGTGCTGACGTAGTCGGCGACCACCGTCGCTCATGCTCTGCCGAGAAGTAAACCTATTAAGACCCGTCCTCTTTGAATGTGGGCGGTATTCTGGCGTTTTAGAGGTGAACAACGTGGAGCTTTTATCTGGCGGTGAGATGCTCGTCCGCTTTTTGCGTGACGAAGGCGTCAAATATATCTACGGGTACCCGGGCGGTGCCGCATTGCATATTTACGATGCACTGTTCAAAGAGCCGAGTGTTCAACACATTCTTGTTCGTCATGAGCAGGCTGCCACCCACATGGCTGACGGCTATGCGCGCGCCACTGGCAAGGCTGGCGTGGTACTGGTGACCTCCGGTCCTGGTGCGACCAATGTCATTACCGGTATTGCCACGGCGTACATGGACTCGATCCCGATGGTAATCCTGACCGCTCAGGTGCCGAGTTCTCTGGTTGGTACCGACGCGTTCCAGGAGACCGACATGATCGGTATCTCCCGGCCGATCGTGAAACACAGTTTTATCATCAAGCACGCTTCGGAAATCCCGGAAGTTCTAAAGAAAGCCTTCTACCTGGCAGAGTCCGGTCGTCCTGGTCCTGTGGTTGTCGACATTCCGAAAGACATGACCAATCCGGCCGAGAAGTTCGAATACGTCTTCCCGAAAAAAACCAAGTTGCGCTCCTACAGCCCGGCGGTTCGTGGTCATTCGGGGCAAATCCGCAAGGCCGTAGAAATGCTGTTGGCGGCCAAGAGGCCGATCATTTATGCCGGCGGTGGTGTCATTCTGGGTAACGGCTCCGCGCCGTTGACCGAGTTGGCACAACTGTTGAACGTGCCGGTTACCAATACCTTGATGGGCCTTGGCGCCTATCCGGGCAGCGACCGTCAGTTCCTCGGCATGCTCGGTATGCATGGTAGCTACACCGCCAACCTGGCCATGCACCATGCGGATGTAATTCTGGCTGTCGGCGCGCGTTTCGATGACCGTGTTATCAACGGTGCGTCGAAGTTCTGCCCAAGTGCCAAGATCATCCACATCGACATCGACCCGGCTTCGATTTCCAAGACCATCAAGGCCGACGTTCCCATCGTAGGCCCGGTGGAAAGTGTACTGACTGAAATGGTCGCCACCCTCAAGGAAATCGATGATTCTCCTGGCAAGGAGTCGGTCGCTAGCTGGTGGAAGCAAATCGAAGAGTGGCGTGGTGATCGCGACATGTTCCCTTACAACAAGGGTGACGGCAGCATCATCAAGCCGCAGACCGTGATTGAAACCCTTCACGAAGTGACCAAGGGCGATGCCTATGTCACTTCGGACGTGGGTCAACATCAGATGTTCGCGGCGCAGTACTACCGTTTCAACAAGCCCAATCGCTGGATCAACTCCGGTGGCCTGGGCACGATGGGTTTCGGTTTTCCGGCCGCGATGGGCGTGAAACTGAACTTCCCGGACGCTGATGTGGCGTGTGTGACCGGTGAAGGCAGCATCCAGATGAACATCCAGGAGCTGTCGACCTGTCTGCAGCACGACCTGCCGGTGAAGATCATCCTGCTTAACAACGGCGTGCTCGGCATGGTTCGTCAGTGGCAGGACATGAGCTACGGCGCGCGCCATTCGCACTCCTACATGGAATCGTTACCGGACTTCGTCAAGCTGGCCGAGGCCTACGGTCACGTCGGCATGCGCATCACGGAGTTGAAAGATCTGAAGCCGATGATGGAGCAAGCGTTCGCCATGAAGGATCGCCTTGTGTTCATCGACATCAAGGTCGACGCTGGCGAGCACGTCTACCCGATGCAGATCAAAGACGGCTCCATGCGCGATATGTGGTTGAGCAAGACGGAGCGTACTTAATCATGCGGCACATTATTTCCCTGCTTCTGGAAAACGAACCGGGCGCTCTGTCTCGTGTAGTCGGCCTGTTCTCGCAGCGCAACTACAACATCGAAAGCCTGACCGTGGCGCCAACCGAAGACCCGACTTTGTCGCGTCTGACGCTGACCACTGTCGGCCATGATGAAATCATCGAGCAGATCACCAAGAACCTGAACAAGCTGATCGAAGTGGTCAAACTGGTCGACTTGTCAGAGAGTGCTCACATCGAGCGCGAACTGATGCTGGTCAAGGTCAAGGCTACCGGCGCCCAGCGCGCCGAGATCAAGCGCACCACCGATATTTATCGTGGGCAGATCGTTGATGTCAGCGCCAGCGTGTATACCGTTCAATTGACCGGTACCAGCGACAAGCTCGACAGCTTCATTCAATCGATCGGCACTGCCTCGATTCTGGAAACCGTACGCAGTGGCGTCACCGGGATTGCCCGCGGCGACAAAGTACTGAGCATCTAAACCAAATTAGCGAATGGCCTGAAGGGCCAGATATAAAGGGGAAATTCATGAAAGTTTTCTACGATAAAGACTGCGACCTGTCGATCATCCAGGGCAAGAAAGTTGCCATCATCGGTTACGGTTCCCAGGGTCACGCCCAAGCGTGCAACCTGAAAGACTCCGGCGTTGACGTTACCGTTGGCCTGCGTAAAGGTTCGGCCACCGTTGCCAAAGCCGAAGCCCACGGCCTGAAAGTGACCGACGTTGCTTCCGCTGTAGCGGCTGCCGACCTGGTCATGATCCTGACCCCGGACGAGTTCCAGTCCTCCCTGTACAAGAACGAAATCGAGCCGAACATCAAGAAAGGCGCCACCCTGGCCTTCTCCCACGGCTTCGCGATCCACTACAACCAGGTTGTGCCGCGCGCTGACCTCGACGTGATCATGATCGCGCCGAAAGCTCCGGGCCACACCGTGCGTTCCGAGTTCGTCAAAGGCGGCGGTATCCCTGACCTGATCGCTATCTACCAGGACGCTTCGGGCAACGCCAAAAACGTTGCACTGTCCTACGCTGCCGGCGTTGGTGGCGGTCGTACCGGCATCATCGAAACCACCTTCAAGGACGAGACCGAAACCGACCTGTTCGGCGAACAAGCCGTTCTGTGCGGCGGCACCGTTGAGCTGGTAAAAGCCGGTTTCGAAACTCTGGTTGAAGCTGGCTACGCGCCGGAAATGGCCTACTTCGAATGCCTGCACGAACTGAAGCTGATCGTTGATCTCATGTACGAAGGCGGTATCGCCAACATGAACTACTCGATCTCCAACAACGCTGAGTACGGCGAGTACGTGACAGGTCCGGAAGTCATCAACGCCGAATCCCGTCAGGCCATGCGCAACGCCCTGAAACGTATTCAGGACGGCGAATACGCCAAGATGTTCATCAGCGAAGGCGCCACTGGCTATCCTTCGATGACCGCCAAGCGTCGTAACAACGCCGCTCACGGTATCGAAATCATCGGTGAGCAACTGCGCTCCATGATGCCGTGGATCGGTGCCAACAAGATCGTCGACAAAGCCAAGAACTAAGTCACGAGCTTGTACGGAAAACGCGGCCTAGGCCGCGTTTTTTCGTTTGGATCCGCCGGTTCTGGTATAAAGCTGCATCGTTTGCGGTCGAACCGTCGTCCCAGACACCTGTCGAAACTTTCCACCCCGTTGCAAGGTAATGTCCATGAGCGAACGTCCCGAAGAGCCAAAGCAGGCTTCTGACGCCGAAAGCCTTCTGCCCATCGATGAACACGTCGAAGAAGGGCATGATGCGGAAGGCCGTAAAGTCCGGCATCGTGGTATCTATCTTCTGCCGAATCTGTTCACCACTGCGAACCTCTTCGCAGGGTTCTATTCCATCATCAACTCGATGAGCGCCCAGAGTGCATTGAGTGCTGGTGATGCGATCGGGGCGAGCAAGTATTTTGCGTTTGCTGCGATCGCGATTTTCGTCGCCATGGTGCTCGACGGTCTCGACGGTCGCGTTGCCCGCATGACCAATACCCAAAGCGCCTTTGGTGCCGAGTACGATTCGCTGTCGGACATGGTTGCCTTCGGTGTCGCGCCGGCATTGCTGGCGTTCGGCTGGGCCCTGGGTGATATGGGCAAGGTCGGTTGGATGGTCGCTTTCATCTATGTGGCGGGTGCGGCGTTGCGTCTGGCGCGCTTCAATACTCAGGTCGGCACCGCAGACAAACGCTACTTTATCGGTCTGGCCAGCCCGGCCGCGGCCGGTGTGGTCGCGGGCATTGTCTGGGCGTTCAGCGATTACGGCATTCAGGGTTCCAAGATGTCGTTCCTGGTTGCACTGATGGTTGCCGCCGCGGGCATGCTGATGGTCAGTAACATCAAGTACGACAGCTTCAAGGAGCTGGACTTGAAGGGGCGCGTTCCTTTTGTCGCGATCCTGGCGGTGGTGCTGGTATTTGCCGTTGTGTTCAGTGATCCGCCGCGTATCCTGCTGCTGGTTTTCCTTGCTTATGCGGCTTCTGGCCCGGTGCAGTATCTGTTGCGCCTTCGTCGGCACAAAAAAAACGAGTGATGTAATTTCCCTCATACTCCGCAGTCTATGGGTGCACCTGTCCTCCAATGCTGCGGAGTTGCCATGCTGATCAAAGTCCCCAAAGCGTCTGACTGTCATGAGTCGGACGTCACGCCTGAATCTCTCTACCTTTCTCGTCGCAATGTATTAGGCGCTGCCGTTGCCGGTTTGGCTGTGAGTACGCTGCCGCGCTGGGCGAGTGCCGACGATACCGCGCGTTATGCCGATGTCGAGCCTGGCAAGGCGCCGTCCTGGTTTGCCGAAAAACTGCCTTCCACTAAATGGGGAGCGGTCAACGTCAAGGATGAAGCAATCACGCCTTTCAAGGATGCGACCCACTACAACAACTTCTATGAGTTCGGTACCGACAAAGGCGATCCCGCGGCCAACGCCGGTGCGCTGAAAACCGAACCGTGGAGCGTGGTGGTAGACGGGGAGGTGGGTAAGCCGGGGCGGTATGCGCTGGAAGACTTCATGAAGCCTTATCAGCTGGAGGAGCGTATTTATCGTCTTCGCTGTGTGGAGGCCTGGTCGATGGTCATTCCGTGGATAGGTTTTCCCATTTCGGCTTTGCTAAAGGAAGTAGAGCCGACGTCCGGCGCCAAATTCATTCGCTTTGAAACCCTGCAAGATCCCAAGAGTATGCCCGGGCAGCGTTCTGGCTTCGCCTTGATTGACTGGCCTTATGTAGAAGGGCTGCGTCTGGATGAAGCGATGAATCCGTTGGCGATTCTCGCGGTAGGCATGTATGGACGAGAGTTGCCCAATCAGAACGGTGCGCCGCTACGTCTGGTGGTGCCGTGGAAGTATGGCTTCAAGAGCATCAAGTCCATTGTGCGAATCAGTTTGGTCAGCGAGCAGCCGAAAACCACCTGGCAGAGCATTGCTTCGGATGAGTATGGCTTTTATGCGAACGTGAACCCGACAGTCGACCATCCGCGCTGGACCCAGGCACGGGAAAGGCGTTTGCCGAGCGGTCTGTTCAAGCCCAATGTGCGGGACACGCAAATGTTCAACGGCTACTCGGATGAAGTCGCTTCTTTATATACAGGGCTCGATCTGCGGAAGAATTACTGATGCGATATCTGTTCTGGCGTATTGGTGTCTTCATCTGCGCAGCGATTTGGCCGCTGCTTTGGTTGTATCAGGCCTGGATGGATGTGTTAGGACCTGATCCAGGAAAGGTACTGGTTGATCGTCTGGGGTTGGGGGCGCTTGTCCTGTTGCTCATTACATTAAGCATGACGCCTTTGCAGAAGCTCACCGGCTGGTCAGGGTGGGTAGCTGTCCGACGGCAGTTGGGATTGTGGTGTTTCGTCTATGTGGTTTTGCATTTGAGCGGTTATACGGCGTTCATCCTTGGCTTTGATTGGTCCCAACTGGGGATCGAGTTGCGCAAGCGGCCGTACATTATCGTCGGGATGCTGGGGTTTCTCTGTTTGTTGACGCTGGCGGTTACCTCCAATCGTTACAGTCAGCGGCATCTGGGTGTTCGCTGGAAAAAATTGCATCGGCTGGTCTATTTGATTCTCGGGCTTGGGTTGCTACATATGTTGTGGATTGTTCGCGCCGATCTGAGGGAGTGGGCGATCTACGCTTCTATAGGCGCGTTGTTGTTAGTGTTGAGATTGCCGCCT